>NZ_JBVVQV010000035.1:0-58811 GCF_055811235.1 Mesorhizobium sp. WSM4810
GGCGGCGGAGGCGGCGGAGGCTGGGGATAACGGTGAATGGCGGCTGCAGGTTAGCCAGGCAACTAATTCAGAGAATTCTGCAGCCAAGTGGAATCACCTTGCGTCGCAGGAATGCGGCTTAATCAAAGAGATAGAGCCGGATTCTCAGTTCAATTTGAACGTATCCCGCTTGCGGATCCGGGCTACGATCTAACTCGTATCCGCTGATTGGCGCAGCGCCTCTGTCTCTGCCAACTGGATGCCCATTTCGACAAACGCGGAAAGAACGGAAAAGCGGTCCTCCAACGCAACGCGTGCCAGTCCGGCCAGAACCCCCGCACTCACAGCGCGGGCGGCTGTCGGCAAGGCCGATAGCGCTGGCGCCTCCATGGCTGAACCGTTGCCGTGCCGTCCTGCAGCCAGGGCAATCCAGGCGGCCGGCGTTGTTGGCTGCATTGCCGCAGCCTCGCTCACTTCCGGGCGATGGTGAGGGCTCTCCGGTTGGCTGACCCAGTCACGAACAACCGCGAGCAATTCCTGATCCCTGCTGTCGAGCAGAACGGTGAGGTGGCTCAGGCATTCATGGGCCCACCACACTGCAGCCCGCTCGGGAAGCAGGTAGGCACAGAACGTAATCGCCTCCTCGGGCACCCGCCCGGCCAGCAGGGCGCGGCAAAATTCGATTGAAGGCTGTTCGGTCGGAAGTGCCACCATGTCCCTGGAAACAGCGGGGCAGGCCATGAAAAGGTCCCGTGCCGTTTTGAATCGAAGCTCATTGGCCATGGCGCCACGCTTTTTCCCCAGGGAACAATCGACACTGAAGCCCTGGACCGGGCGGGTCAAGTCTCCAGTCCCTGGCAAGATGCGACTGCCCTCCATCACTCGTATGCTTGACGTTTATTGACAGACAACCGCTTCGCAATTTGGTATTGTCCGCAGTCGATGAAATCGATGCTCAAGACAGGAGTAACCGTTATGCGGTTGGGCAGTTTAGCCTTCGTGTTTACGGTCGCGTTTTATTCGACCCACGCTTTTGCTGATCCACTTCAGAAATCAGAAGACATCGTGAAGTTTTTTGACGCGGCGAGCGAGCTCGGCCCGCCGCGTGGAATTTGCGTCGGCACCGAAGAAGAGTGCAACAGCAAGAACAAGGCAGCGCCTGCCGAAAAAACCAGCCTCGACATGCTGATCAATTTCGGCCTTGATTCTGCGGAACTCGATGCGACTGCGCGCGCTGAACTGGACGAGTTCGCCAAGGCACTGAAGGACAGCCGACTGAGCACTTTGAACTTCGTTGTCGAGGGTCACACAGATGCATCCGGCTCGGAGCGCTACAACGAGGGGCTGTCGGAACGCAGAGCCAGATCGGTAACAACCTTCCTCACCTCGAACGGCATCGATCCTGCCCGCATCAAAGCGACAGGCCTGGGCGAAGCGAGCCCGCGCAACCCCAATCCATTCGATCCGGTAAACCGCCGGGTGGAAATGCGGATAAGGACTGAGTAGGGCCGCTCCGACCACCGAGGCACGGCCAGCGTCGACACGCCTGAAACTGGCTCGTCAGTTGTTGTTGAGCACGCCACCCACGGCCACACCGGTGCCGAAAATCAGCGCCTTGGTGAGGAAGTCGTTGTTGTCCGGCGGCGGAACATCCCGTCGAACCACGACCTGCTGCCTGCGGGGCTTCTGTGCCACCACCGGCTTTTGTGTGCGGGCCTTCTGTGCCACCGGCTTCTTTGTGCGGGCCTGCTGCACCTGTTTCTTCGGCTGTGCTCGAGCCAGATCGGCAGCGTAGCTGGCGCGCACCGAATCCATCATTGGATCCGTCTGGATCACCAGGAACGTCAGTTGCTCGCGTGTCAAAAAGGTCGTCTGCGGCAGGCCGTTTTTCGCTTGCCAGATGCCGATTGCCTGGCGGGTTTTTGGGCCTATGTTTCCGTCGATACGGCCAAGCTCGTTGCCCAAGGCTTCGATGCGCAACTGCAGATCGATGCGGCCCTGGCGATCGAGACCGATCGCGCTTTCCGTCAACTCGGTGCCCGGGGCCTGCTTCACCTCGTCCGAAACCCCAACCGAGGTGCGAACGGCTGAGCCGGAAATTGCGTTGGCCTCGTCCTCATCGACTGCCGGGACCTGCCGATCTTCGGCCTTCGGTTCGTTCAACTGGTCGATGTTCAGCCGTGCCACCGTGGCGAAGCGGCCGCTCGGAAACTGTTCAAGATAGGCTTCGTAGAACGGAATGGAATTGCGCTTGGAAGCTTCGTCCCACAGACGCTGCTCAACCTCCCAGGAAGGAGGCTCGTTGGTCACCGGGGCAGGCGCCGGTGTCATCGCGCCGGACGCACCAGCGATCGGTTTTGTGGCAGGCGCCGCTTCCGCTTTGGACTGTCCCAGGAAGACCTCGCGTCCCAGTGATGCGTTGTGCCAAGGTCTTTGGCGACCTTGTGTCGTTTCGGTCACCTGGCCGCGCACACGCGTCAGCGCGCTCTGGATTTCAACGCCAGGTTCAGTCAGGTGTCTGGCGAGCGCCGCGGAGTAGGGACTGTTTACGCCGTTGCCGTCGAAAGCGATGGCGCCGGGGTCGGTTGCATACGCAATCAAGACTCCGCCGGTTCCAACGCCGTCCGATCTTGCTTCAATCGGCGCCAGTCCGGAGCCAAACGAGGCGGAACGGCTCTTCGGCATCGAGGCGGCCAGCGTCCTGGCCAATGGATTGTCGCGGCAGGCATCGAGGATGATGACGCCGATCGCCGGCTCGGCTGGTAACGCTGCCATGAAGTCGTCGATCTGAACGGTGCGGGTCTTGAGATGAGCGGGCGATGTCAGTTCGGCGTCTATCGGAATCAAGAAATTCTTGCCGTCGACCTGCATGCCGTGGCCGGCATAGAAAATGACGGCGAGCTCGGCATCGTAGGATTGCTCGGTAAACCGACTGATGAGGCTGTGCATGCCTGCATTGTCTTGATCGAGCCCCTCGATCACCTGGAAGCCGGCATTGCGTAGCGTGGATGCGATGAGGTGCGCATCGTTGGCGGGATTGGGCAAGGCAACGGCATGGACATATTTACTGTTGCCGATGACCAGTGCTACGCGTTTGGCATCAGGCGCGGCAGCCTCGGCTCCAAGCGACGTGATGACCAACAGGACAAACCCGCTCAGAAAGACGGCAAATGCTTTCATGGTCCAGCCCTCCGCCCGCCGGGGCGCACTATCGATGTCTGCGCATGCCAAAATGGCTCCTGGGCGTATGTGATCTCGACCACAGTTTTGGTTCACAAAGGCCCAAAAAAAGTTGGCTATAGTAGCACTTGGCAGCAGGAACGCCAATGGACTAACGGCAAACTCGCGCGCCTCGAGAAGCACGTTCAAAGGGTATTCTGCATCGAGCCTATGAGAGCCGTGATCGCCTGCTTGTATTTTTCGAACTCGGGCGATGTCTGCCGGACTTCCGTCGTTGTCGTTGTTTGTTGGCTCACTTCAACCATCGCCGGGCTCAGCTTCCGCCCCATTTTCCTTTCGGCCCAGCTCACGACATAGCTGGCGGACTTGCCGGTGAGGAACGGGTTGGCTTGAATGACGGCCGATCCGAGCACGGCGTTCAATTGCGCCGAGCCCGGCGACGACAACACTTGATGGGCGCCTTCCATTCCCAGGAAATGACAGAGATAAAGCCGGCCGGCTGTGATCTGGTGGCCGCGTGCCCGAAGATAGGCTTCGCCTTCGCGCGCCAGATTGCTGACCATCTCGCGTGAGATGGTGGCGTCAAAACGCAGAGCGAGCAGGTCGGCGGTTGACAGTGTCCGCGCCAGTTCGGGGCGGTAGGTGTTCATCATCCGGATCCACGTCTTGGTTATGAACTGACCGGCGCCGGTCGCCGAAGAAAGCGGGTTCTTGGCGCGGGCTTTGCCGCCACTTTCGACTTGAACGATACGCTCGGTCAGGGTTTCGACAGCGGAAGCGTCCGTCGCGATTGCCGTAACCGTGCCCAGCGGATCGATGGCCTGGCCGTTGCGATAGAGTTCGAAATGCAGGTGCGGCCCGGTCGAAACACCGGTGGTGCCGATGTAGCCAATGATATCGCCTGCCTTCACCTTCGCGCCGACACCGCCCTTGTCAGCGAATTTCTGCATATGCGCATAGCGCGTCTCGCTGCCGTCCCCGTGCGAAATCTTCACCAAATTGCCGTAACCACTTCCATCGCCCTGAAAGACGATTTCGCCGTCGAAGGCGGCGGCTATCGGCGTGCCCAGAGGCGCCGCCCAATCGACGCCCTTGTGGATACGAACGGTTCCGAGGATTGGGTGCTTGCGTGGGCCGAAAGTCGAGGTCATGACCCCGTTGACCGGTGTGACCATGCCGTTGGCGACTGTCAGCGAGCGAACCTGATCGTCGCCGCTGACGCATGCATACTGGCCGTCGGTCTGCTGGAACACGAAACAGTCAAGGCTTTTCTCGCTACCCCGGACGCCAACATACAGCACCCGTCCGGCCGTCTCTTCCTTGCCACGCGGCCTTTGCGAATAGATCAGGACCAGACGCTGGTCTTCGCTGGCGAAGGCATCCAGATCCTGTCCTCGCGACAGATACATGATCGCTTCTCCGATCACGCCGGTTGGAACCTTGTTGCGCGCTGCTGTCGAGTAGATCGCGTCGAGCAGCCGGTATTGCCTTTTGTGCGTGCCTTGCGCCTGTGCGCCCGAGTAGTTGAATAAATCTTCGCGGACCCACGGGTCGACACCAGACACAAACACACCGGCGGCATTGCGCGTCAGCGTGCCGACAAATACGTTCTTGGCGTAGATCGAAACCTGCATGAGGGACATGGTTGTCGTCTCGCGCGTCGGCCTGAAACCGCGCATGGCGACGACATGACCTGGCTCAAGGCTCTCCCGATTGAAAAGCGCCTTCAGTGCCTCGCCTGCCAGCCTGGCATCCTCGGCGGAGAAATGCGCATCGAGCGCAACGCTGTCCAGGCTGCGGTCGTTGAGGATCTTTACGAAAATGTCCTCGGTAGCCTCGTATCGTTGATGTTCACTGATGACATTTGCAACGCTTGTGTTGTTTTCGATCTGGGTTTTCTGGAACGCGGGAAGGGCTGCCTCGCCTGAATCGATTGTTTCGCCCCAACCTGCTTCGGCATCATCGGTATCCCCCTGCGGGTCCGAAGCAACCGGAGCCTCGTTTGGAACGGGCGGTGGCTGAACATCGTTTTGCAGCTCGTCGGATGGCGCCGGCGCGGTCTGTCGCTGCGCCTGGAAGAAAGCGAAATCTTCTTGCGTCGACGGTATCGTTGTCATGAACTTTTCGCTGGCGCTAAGCATCACGTCGGACAGAATTTCGATCTGCGGAGAAACGCCGGCCTGATCCAGCTCTGCCGGCCGCGGGATCACCTGGCTTTTTGTTGCGCCGCCGGTGTCGGGCGCAAGGGTGATCCACATCGGGTCGCCCGGGAGATCGATGATGGCAGGCACATAGACAGATGCGTCGGCCGGCACATCGTCGGTTCCCTCGACGGCGCGCAACTCCTCATCTTCGTCGCCAAACGACCAATAATCGGCGGTGAGATAGAAGCCGGCAGCGATCGACAACAGGACAGCCACAGCAAGACCGGCAAGCAGCCTGCGCCAGAGCCTGCGTCTTCGCAGGGCGGCGCGCGCCTGCTTTTTCTGCCTGAAGCTTGTGTCGATACTGTGCGTCACGGATTGCTTCCGGTCAGAAAAAAGGTCCACCGCACCTGTTCAAGCGTATCGACTTCGAGAAATCGTGCGGCGATATGGCCGCGCTGCCAGCATTCATCGATGCCGCGTATCGAGAAACGCCGCCGGTCGATGCACATTTCGGTCGACCCGGTCAGGGTCGCATGGCCAAAAACGTCCGTCGCATAGATGTAGATGTAGCGGTTGGTGAGTTCCTCGCGGATGACGTTCACGCACTGATTTGCGCCGATGGTCCACCAGCCATCGGTCTGGTCCGCATTGTCGACCTTTTGGCCGACAGCGAGATTGACGACGTCGAGCGTCTGATTGCAGACGGTGAATTCGGCGCGCGCTTCGTGGGACGACAGGAGAGCCAGCAATGTCGCGCCCAATATCACCACAAGTCTGGTACGGCCTGTCAGGGCAAGCAGGCTGCGAAGCCAGTCACGCTGATTGTTGGGCGGGACAGCGGTCAGGAAGGAAAAACGCGAGCTGCGGAGGTCCATCGGCGTCCATGCTACCCGCCGAGCCGGAAGTACTTTGCCGTGGCGGAGAACTCAGCTCGGTTGGCGTCGATCTCTTCGAGTATCCTGGGCAACAGCAGCGCGGCTGGTGTCGGCTCGGAGAACGCCGCAGCGTGAATATCCTGTGGACCCGTGATCACCATTATGATCTGCGGCACGACCTTGCCGGCCGCCTTGTCGGCTGCGCCGAGATCGATCGGAATGTTGAAGGTCGCCTTGTCCGCTTGCGCCAGCATAAGATCGTCGAGGCTGAATGCCATGCCCCTGTGGTCGATCAGCAGCACGCTGGAAATCAGGCCGCCCTGCGTCACCAGCGTGCCACCGATCGGCGAGCCGCTCGGCACCGTCGTTCGATCGAGAACAAGCTGCGGCTTGTCAGCCGGCATCTGGTCCAGAAAGCGCAGAAAGTTGGTGACTTCGCATTGAGCCGGCTCAATGAGGCGGACGCTGATGTCCGGTTCGACACGGAATCTTGCCTGGAAATCGGACAGCATTCGTTCGAACGGCTGGACCTCCGTGCCCAATCCTTCGATGGCGGCGGCGGCCTCGGTTGCCGACGTCAACGTCGCATAGAAACAGTCGCCGCCGTTGAAGTCCCGCACCCAGGAGACCCGTTGCGCAGCGGGGTCGAGGGCATTTTTCGGCGGCAGTTCCAGGTCCGGTTTCGGCACGTTCAAGGCAACAGTGGCTTCGCCCGGCTGTTTGCCTGCCGCCGGCTCGTCCTGCTGCCGTTTTGCGTTCGCATCATCCGTCTGGCTTGCCGCGGGTTCGGGCACCCGCCCGGCCGCCTTGGGTTGTGCCTGCTGGCTGGCCGGCCGATCGGGCTTCCGGCTCTCCATCATTTCGGGCTGGACCGCTGCGGGCGGCGAGGCCTTGTCGGCCGGCGGCATTGGCGCGACCTGGATGCGCGGCGGAACCGGCGTTTCCTCGGTTGGCGAAAGGACTTCGGCGGGCGGTGTCGGCTGCAACTTTTGATCAGCCGCGGCATCTGCCCGATCTTCAGCTGGCGATGGCGCCTCGGCTGCCGCCGGCTCCGAGGTGTCCTCGGCGGCCGCCCGCTGCGGGGTTTCCTCGGTTGGCGAGAGGACTTCGGCGGGCCGCGTCGGCTCCAGCCTTTGATCCGCCGCGGCATCTGCCCGATTTTCAGCTGGCAACTGCGCTTCTTCTGCTGCCGGCTCCGAGATTTCCGCGGATGCCGCCGGCTCCGAGCTTTCTTCCGATGCCAACCGCTCCGGGGTTTCCTCGGATGGTGAGAGGACTTCGGCGGGCCGTGCCGGCTCCAACTTTTGATCCGCGCCTGCCTGACTTTCGGTTGGCGGCGCAGTGGCTTCTGTTCGTGACTGCTCAGGTGCAACTGCTTTTGCCGGCTCATCGCCCGGCGAATTTGCCGCGCTGTCCGTCGGACCCGGTTTGGATGCTTTTGGCGACAAGAACGCTGTGTCGCCGGCGGTCGGCGTGGAAGGCGCCATCACGCCGCTGAGATAAACGCCTGCACCCGACGCGACAGCCAATGTCGCCAGGACAGCGATCGCGATCGATCGGGTCCTGGCGGACTTTGCCGGGACCTTTGGCAAGACCGCCCGAGCAGGACCGGCAACTGGCGACGGCCTTGGCTCGGACAGAAGCGCCGGCCGGACATGCGGAACGAAGCGCTGCTCACCGGCGGCCGCCGGAGATTGACTTGCAATCTTGGGGCCGGCAATCTCGGGGCCGGCAAGCCTGGGGCCAGGCGCGGCGGTTCCCCCGGTTCGCGGCGTCCGGTCGCGCGGTGTGATCGACGTTGGCGGCCTTGTCTCCTCGTCCGTGTCGTCACGTGTCGCCCTGGCGATATCGGCCATGCTGATCGGCCGGTCTTGTGGGTCCGGCTGCAGCATGGCCTCGACAATTCCACGAAAATCGGCGTCGATGTCGGAGAGGTCCGGAACGGTTCGGCGTTTTTCCACGATCTCGTACTGGGAGCCGCCCATGTCGATCGGTTTCCCGCGCAGAGCAGCGGCCAGCACCAGGCCCAGGCTGTAGATGTCGGATTGCTCGCTGACATCGCCGCTGTACAGCCCGAGTTGCTCGGGAGAAACGTAATTGTACTTTCCCGCGAACTTTCCGCCGATCAGCGTCTCGCCGCCGACGGTCGCCGATCGCGCGATGCCAAAATCGATGATCTTTGCGCGATCGACCCGGCCTCCTGGCAGGATGATGTTATCCGGGGAGAGGTCGCGGTGTATCGCTCCGGCCTGGTGCACGGCGCTCAAGCCGGAAGCCAGACGATGGCAGAGCTTGCGCACGTCTTCCGTCGGCATCGGGCCACGTCCCATGATATCGAACAGCGATTGGCCGTCGACGAACTCCATGGCGAGGTAGGGGCGGCCGATACCCGGGTCGATCGTGAAGACGTGATAGCGCACGACCGCGTCGTGCGACAAATGATTGAGGATCGTCGCTTCCTTGCGGAACAGCGACAGGATCGTCTGGTCACGGGCGAACTCGGGCAATACGATCTTGATGGCGACATGGTCGCCGGTCTGGATGTTGTGGCCACGGTAGACTTCGCCCATGCCACCGAATGCGATTCGCTCGTCCAGTTCATAGATGCCGCTGAGTTGCGTGCCGACCGCTGTGGTGGCCACGTCAGGCGATATCCGCGTCTTGTCGTCGGCGCTCATCGGCCTCAGCCTTCCGCTCTGGAAGGACCGGGATAGGCCCCATTGCGCCCGTCTCCGATCTTGACGAGCACGATCGTGACATTGTCCGTTCCCCCGCGCGCCAGCACCATCTGCAGCAGGTTTTCGCAGGCCGCCTGAGGTGTCGCCGACACCGCCGCCGCCTCGATCTCGGCGTCTGTGACATGCGCTGTCAGCCCGTCGGTGCTCAACACGAATATGTCGCCCGGCATGATTTCGCCTTGCTGGAAATCGATCACGATCTCGTCGCTGACGCCGACCGCATGGGTGATGACGTTGCGGCGCGGCCAGGCGAGTGCTTCGGCTGCGCTGATCATGCCCTTGTCGAGAAGTTCCTGGACTTCGGTATGGTCCTTCGAAATCTGCGAGATCGAGCCGTTGCGGATCAGGTAGACGCGACTGTCGCCTGCCCACAGGCAGGCAAACCGCCCATCCATCGCCAGCAGGGCGGCGACAGTGGAGCCAATGGTTACCCCACGGGATTGCGATATCCTGCGGATTTCGGCGTTGGCCCGGCTCAGCCGGTCCTCGAAGCGCGCGCGCAGATCCGGTGCAGAGCTTGCAATGCCGATCGTTGCCAGATGATCGACGATGCTGGCCGAAGCGACTTCCCCGGCATCATGGCCACCCATTCCATCGGCTACCACCCACAGGCCGGTTTCCGGCTCGACCAGATAGCTGTCTTCGTTGAGCTCACGGACACAGCCTCTGTGGCTAACGCCGAAGCTTTCAAAGGGAAGGGCGACAGTGTTCACTTTGCCACCAAGCGCTTCTCAAGCGTCCTCTGCGGCGCCCCGTCAGGTGCTCGCTCGCGCCAGTTTGCCACAGGCTCGAACGTTAGAGTATCGAAATAAACGTCCGCCCATCTGTTGCCGATGGACAGCCGCACCGTGTTGGGAAATTCAAAAATCATCTCAAAACGCCTTTGGACAGCTGAACCCGGAAAGCGCAGGAAGGAAGAGAGGGTTTTGGTCCGAACTGGCCTGGACCGTATAGGCGACATCGCGTCCGCCGATCACGAAGCGGGCTTGCGTGTTGCCGCCGGTGCTGGTGATATCGGCCTTGTCCAGCAGGCGCTTCAGTGCCCACGGACCGTCGAACTTGATCGCGGACTCACGGCCCGGCATTTCGGGAATGAGGCTCAGGCTCGCCGACGCGGAAGCCATGCCGCTCGGCCAGGTCACCGTGCTTGGCGCGTTGCCGGCCTGGTTGCTTTGGACGATCTGGCCATCGACGTCGAGTACCGCCGTATCGGCATCGCCATGCAGTGAAAACGGTGTAAAGGTGACACTGACCGACGGCACCGAACCACCTGAAGGAAAGAAGGCGTTGCGGATTTCCGCCGCCAGCTGGAAGTTTTTCAAGGTCGACTTCGACAGGTCGCGCCCGAAACGCGCATCCTGCTTCCAGTTCCAGTCCTGGCCGGTCATGTCGATCAGCGATGCGAGATTCTGTGCGAAGAACCGGTCCATCAGCCCGCCTGGAGCGAACAGTTTCGCAAAATCCGCCATCGCAATATCCTCCGGGCCATCGCTGGCGAAGGGATAACGGCCCTCGACCATCTCCTCGCAGGCGCGCGTGACCGTCTGGTCGAGCAGCTGGTTCAAATTCGTCAGCGAGGTTTCTGCGACGTTGCCGTCAAGCTCGTCGGCGGTCGCAGTAACCATTCGGGCGAGTTGCTTGGGCAGCCGCGAGACATTGGCGCGAAGCGTGGATATCTGCAGCTGCAGATTCATGTTGGCGCGTTCCGTTTGCGAAGGGATATCGGCCGCCAATTGCAGGCTTTGATGGATGTCGCGGAAATTCTGGGTCAGTGCATCGATCGGGCGGCGCCCAGTGGGACCGCTCACCAAAGCCTGGAATGATCTGAATTGCGCTTCGATGTTCGCCCCGGGGTACTGGTTTTGCGCGCGAGCGGACCCCGTGCCGGCCCGGCTTTGCGATTTGCCGCCGGCGATTTGAATGCCGATGCGGGCCAATCCGCTGGCGATATCTGCAGCGTTTTGCGGCTGGTTTTGAAGCATGCCGGCTTCGGCCCCGGAGCCTGACTCTTCACTGGAACCAGCTTCTCGCGTCAGCGCTGTTTCGTCGGCTATCGCCGTAAAAAGCTGGTCGATTGGCGAGCTTGGTGACGCGGCGGCGGAGAGCGCGATATAGTCCGGCTTGTCCTCCAGCATTGGCTTGAACTTCAGCTTTTCGAGAACGCCGTTCCACGCCGCGGCGAACTCCCTGCCATAGCGCTCGACAAGTTCGGGACCGAGTTTTGGCAATTCCTGGTCGATGCCGCCTTGCTCGGCGCCGCCGCCGAGAACCCACTGGTCATCGACAAGCATCTGCGCGATGCGCGAGAGTTGTGCGAGATAGAAGTTGTTGAAGCCGCTATAGGTGTAGATACCGGGAACGCGCAGGCCCGACAGATCGCCACCATCGACACGCTCGAACAACAGCTGCGCTTCCGGGCCGCCTTTGACGGAGACTGAAAAATCGTCCAGTGCTGCGGCGTATACCGCCGACTTCACCAGGGCAGAGGCACGATCGGCAAGGCTCATGCGTCCGAGCGAGCGTTGAGCGGCTTCGACAAGTGGCTGGTTGAGTTCGAAAACCGGATCATAGGCGTCGTCCAACGCCAGCATGGCGCGCAGATGCTTTTCGAGTTGCGCCCGTCCCTCGCGGTTGTTTTCACCCGGATACCGGTTCTGCTCCCAGTCCTGCCTCATCCACGACACGATCAGTTCGTCGTCGACCTTGGGCGCCTTGCCGCCAAGCATCATGTAGATCTTCAGCGGTTCGTAGAGCGCGGTGGGATCAGCCATCCTGGCCTGGATCGTCCGTTCGGCCTGAAGCAGCAGGCGCGAGCGGAACATGCGCTCCAGCGCCTGCCGGTAAGCTGTCTTTGATGCCGAAAGCAGTCTTTGCCGCTGACTGAGACCGAACGTCTCCTGGATCGGGATCGGCAAGGCACCGGTGTCAAACCCGGCCGGCAGTTCGCGTAACTGGTCGAGCGGGCCGATGACGTTTTCAAGGTCGACGTCGGCGACTTCAGTGCTTTTGAGGAGCGGGTCTGCCGTCTCGCGATACTGGCTTGCAGCTTGCGTGGTGGAAGCGATCAGCGACCTGTTGGCTGAAAAGCTCAGGGCCAGGGTGCCCAGAGCCGCAGCAGCCATCAATGCTATTGCGCCAAGGCCGCCATACCTGGCGATCGCTGCACGCCTTTCAGCCGATTTGTCGTATGAAACCCAGCCGGATTCCGCGAAAATGACGCCGGTCAGAAGATCATGCAGGAAGAAGCTTTTGCCGGTGCCGGAAAGATGGGCGCGAGAAGCGCTGCCGAAACTGCGACCGATTGCGCCCAGCACCTGGTCGATCGGCGTGCCCTCCTGCGTGCCTGACGAAAAATAGAATCCGCGCAGGCTGACATTCACCTGGCTGCGGGCCGGATCGAATATGCTGGCGACGAAACCGGCAATACGGCTTTTCAGCGCGTCGAATTGAGCTGGAAAGCCAAAGATGGCTATGCGCGCGACCGGATCGGCCTCTTCCTGCAGGCGGTCGGCCATCTCCTCCGCCAGGCGCTTTGCCAGTGCGTCGAATTCGGCCGGTGCCTCACCGGCCATGTTCTTGCTGCGATCGGCGGTCTGGAATGTCGCGCCCCACACTTTGCGGCGGCGCTGCTCGTTGAAGCCGCCAAAATAATCCATGAAACCGGAGACAAGGTCGGCCTTGGTGAAGAGCAGGTACACCGGGAACTGGATTTTCAGTGTTTCGTGAATTTCGCGCAGACGGCTGCGTATTTCGACGACATGGGCGTCAAACTGCCGATCATCGAGGCTGATGAGATCGGCAAGGCTGATGGCCAGAATAACCCCGTTTATCGGTTGCCGGGTGCGGTATCCCTTGAGCAGCGACAAGAAGGCGAGCCAGCTCTTCTTGTCGCTCTGCGCATTGGAATCCTGCGTGGTGTAGCGCCCGGCGGTGTCGATCAGCACCGCCTGGTCGGTGAACCACCAGTCGCAGGATCGTGTGCCGCCAACGCCGGCCACTGGCTGGGCGTCGCCCGAACCGGCAAGCGGAAAATTCAGGCCCGAATTGACCAACGCCGTTGTCTTGCCGGCACCAGGCGGGCCGATGACGACGTACCAGGGAACCTCGTAGAGGAAATTGCGCTTGCCGCTCGACCGCTTGAGCGCAGCGATGGCTTCATTCATCCGAGTCTCGAGCACCTGCGAGTCGTCGTCCCTGTCGTCGTTGCGGGCGACTATCGTCTCGAGCGCCTTTTGCGCCTTTCGCTTTTGCCAGAAACGCACGCCATAAAGCAGCGTCGCGATCGCAACGATCACGCCGATGATCGTCACGCGCAGCCAGACGGGTGCCAGTGGACGCGTGTCGGCAAAGCGGATCAATGGTCCGGCAAACCAGACGGCTGCCGCGAAACCGGCCAACGCGATCGCGCTGAATATCCGCAGCAGCCAGCGCGTCATCGGCGCTTCCAAATGGCCGTGCTCACAGCGTTTCCTCCTTGGGGATCATCAAGTCGACACGGCGATTCTGGGCGCGGCCTTCCGGCGTCGCATTGTCGGCGATCGGTTCGTCTTCACCCTTGCCGTCGACGGTGATCCGGGAAGGCTTGCTGAACCGTGGCGCCATGACAGCTGCGACGGCCTTCGCCCGGGCGATGGAAAGGTCGAAGTTGGATTTGAACGGGCTCGATTTCCGCGGCTTCACATTGTCTGTGTGGGCGACGATCATGATCGGTCCAGGCTCCGGTTCCAGCGCGGCGGCGATGTCCGCGGCGATTGGTCCAAACTCCGGTTTTATCTCGGCCCTGCCGGACGGGAACAGCAGGACATTGTTGATCTCCACGATGATGAACCTGCCCTGCGTGCCGACGCTCAGCCCGCCGCGCGGGATAGTCTTGGCCAGTGCCGCATGGATGCGGTCGAGCTGGGAACGGGTAGGGGCGACAGGCGGAGCGACTTTCACCGGCGCAGCCGACGGCACCACGCTGGCGCGTTCGATGGCGATCGGCGTCGACGGATCGAGCGCCAGCAACCTGCCGGCAAGGGCATCGCCCTCGTTGGTAATGAAGATCCGCAATGCGAAGAATGCCGCCGTCAGCAGCGCCGACGCAGCCGCCGCAATCACCCAGAGCGGCAACCGGGCCGACGACTGTGGGCTGGACACCGCCAGGCTTTGCCAGTGGGGCGAGATGTCGTCGTCGGCGCGCGCCCTGAAGTAACGAAGCGTCTCGTAGACGTCGCGTCGAACGCGTTCGAGATTGTTGTCCTCGCGCGCAAGGCCTCGGTACTGGCCTTCGAACCCCAGCGACAGGCAGGCATGCATCAGTTCAAGCAAATCGTAGTGTGCCTCCGGCGCAGCCAGTATCTTGTTCAGCGCTTGGTAGAAGCCCGAGCCGGTGGGCACGACTTGAAAGAACTGTGACAGCATGCTGTGCTGCGCCCAGGCGTCTGTCTGGGGCCAAGGCAGGTTGCCGATGAGGTCGTCAGCAGTTTCGCAGAGAGCAAATTTTGCGATCCGTGCATCTTCTTCGGGAACACCGGCTTTCTCCATTGTCCGGTCGAATTTTTCGATCGCCTCGGCGACATGTTCCGCCAGTTGCTCCGCCTGCCTTTCGACAGCCATAAGCCTGAGCTGGCCAAACAGCATCAGCAAAGGAGCGGCCGCGGCGAGGATCTGATTTGCTGCGGAATATCTGACGTTGTCCGTGGCATGCAGCAGGATGTCCTGCTGAATGCCCGGCGCCGCCGCAACTGAGCCGGTTGCCGCCGCTGCGCCGGGGTCTGCCCCCTGATAAATCACGGTTCCGGATGTCCACCCCGGCGGTGCATGCCGAGCGACACTCGGATCGAATACCGTTGAATCCTTGACCCGCGAGGAACCGGGCTGCTCGTCGTCGGGAACAGGTCTGTGAGGAGCCGGCGCTGATTTCTCAGCGCGGCGCGGTGCGCGAAAAACGGTCTTGCCCGCTGGGCCGAAAGGATCGTCCTTCGAGCTCATCGCCATACGTCCGTCCACGCGTCAGTGCGGCGTGTGCGCCACATCAGGGCAAGACGGTCCCCGGCCGGGCGCAGGGACTGCAGGCGCAGGAACTGCAGGCGCTGCTGACGAGGGCAGTGTCTGGAGGAAGATCGACTATATCTTTCTAACCCGCCGTAACATGACATGTGCCGCAGACCCCCAGGTCAATCAGCCTTACCCGCTGGCGAACTGTCGAAAATGATCGTAAGCTTAGAAACGGTCGATTGGAACCAGATGCAGCGCTGCGAAAGGATTTTTCTTCGCCAACGACAGCGCCGTATCTTTGGGCTCGCCAGGGATACATTCCACCTGGTACGTGATCCGCTCCGCAGCCGAAGCTAAGCGCAGCAACCGATCCGATTTTCGGGGCACCTGCCAGGTTCAGTGCTCCCGGTCTACTTTTGCTTGTCGGCTTTGGCATAGGCTTCGCTGAAATAGGCCAGGAATATGTCCAGCATTCCGTTTTCGTGTGCTTCCTCCATGGTCCGCCATTTGGCGACGAAGGCGTCCCAGGCCAGGCCCTTCTTCGATGTGAACGACGTCGGTGGGAGTTTTTTGCTGATCGCCTCAGGCGACAAATCGTCAAGCAGCCGGGAGAGCGCAGCTTGCATGGCTGCATAGGTGGCAAATTCGTGCGTCTTGAGATCGCGGAACGCGTCTTCGACACTGTGCCTGGCATCAAGGTAGCCGGATCTGCGCCGCGCAAACATGATTTCGAGGATGTCGTCGGTTCCCGGGACGAACTTTAGGGGATTGTTGTCGGCAGCGCTGATCATCGTCCGGTGCGTGCTCTTGGCCAGTATTTTCGCAGCCGCACGAGCCTTCAGCAGCTGGGCCAGCTCCTCGACAACCGTCCGCAGCACCGCGCCGATTTCGGCGCCCACTTCATGCGGATCACGCGATTGAAGCAGTTCCGGCGCGATGCCGGCTGCGATCGCGATGTCCCGCAGCACCTCGTCTCTGGTCGTAGCGAGAGGCGCGGGCGGCGAAGCCACCGGTGCTCTCTGCCCGGGCCGTTGCTCCACCGGCTCGAAGAAAGCCTGGTCTGCGAAATTCTGCGGCCCGCCGGTTGCGACAGGCATTTGTCGCTGCGTCGAACCGTGGCTGCTTCGAGGATCACTTGTCGCGGCGCGCTCGTCATCAATCGAAACCAGGACGACATAGCGGCCGATCAGCAACCGGTCGCCTTGACCGAGCCGGTGAGGGCCGGCCATGCGCTGGGTCGATCCGTTGATGAATGTGCCGTTGCGCGAGATGTCGTGCAGCCAGAACGCGCCTCCCTGGTAACGCACTTCGCAGTGTCGGGCGGAGATGAACTTGTCGGGGTCGGGCAAGGTCCAGTCACAGGCCTCGCGGCCGATTTCAAAGCTGCGATCACGAGCGGAGTAGCCAGTCGACAGACCGGCGGGCAGGGAGACGACATTGTTGATCTGCAGCCTGATGAACATTCAAAATCGCCGTCGATCCTGTCGGGAAACTCGCCCAGGACACCCCATTATACCAGCAATTTCTGAGCGCGGCGGCACAGAAGCGTTCAAGTCGATGATTCGACAGGCGACCAGGCTGCAGCCGCCAAGGGTCCCCTTTGGTCGGTGCAAGACATGTGCTAGGCTCAGGCAGAAACGAGCGGCGGGAGGGGGCACGACCCATGCCGAACGAACGTGCCACGGTTGTGCAGACGCCGGTTGGCGCTGACCTGTTGACCTTCACGCATCTTGTCGGGCGCGATGAGATCAGTCGTTGTTTGGCCTATACGGTCGGGTTCGTAAGCAACAGCCCCGACGTCGATCCGCTGAAGATGCTGGGCGGTGCGGTTTCGATCGAAGGTGAATCCGATCCCAAACGCTGGTTCAGCGGCCTTGTCTCCGAGTTTCGGCTGGCCCGGATCGAGGACCGCCTGGCTTACTACGAAGCCGTCATCAGGCCATGGCTCTGGTTTCTTGGCAATACCACCGATTGCCGTATTTTCCAGAACATGAGCGTCATCGAAATCGTCGAGGAGGTTTTCTCGAAATACAGCACGGCAAAATTCGAGAAGCGCCTGCAAGGGTCTTATCCGCCGCGTGAGTACTGCGTCCAGTATGACGAGACCGATCTCGATTTCGTGCAGCGGCTGCTCGAGCACGAAGGCATCCTGTATTTCTTCGAGCATGACGAGGGCAAGCACACGCTTGTGCTCGCCGATGCCATGAACAAGCTCAAGCCGGCGCCGGGCTATGAAAAGGTGCCCTATCACTTTGAAGGGCAGGGCTCCCGGCGCGATGTCGAATACATCACGGAATGGATTCCGGGCAGCTCGGTGCGGCCGGGCGCCTATGTCCATACCGACTATGATTTCGAGAAGCCGGGCGCCGACCTGATGGCCAAATCCGCCCAGCCGTTCAGTCACAAGCTGGCCGCGGGCGAGAACTACCGCCAGCCGGGCGCGCATCTCGACGTCGGCCGCGGCGACAGCCTGGCCGCGATACGGCGCGAGGAAATCCAGGCCGTGCACCAGCGCATCGCTGCAGTCGGCACCGTGCGCGGCCTGTATTCCGGCTGCACCTTCAAGCTGGACGGCTTCCCAAGGGAAGACCAGAACCAGGAATATCTGGTGGTCAGCGCCGAATACAGGCTGTTCGATCCGGGCTACAGAGCCCTTGCCGACGTCGAAAGCGAGAACTTCAAGGTGATCCTCGGCGTGGCGCCGACCGCCTTGGCCTATCGCCCGCCGCGGGTCACGACACGGCCGATCATGCGCGGCCCGCAGACGGCGACGGTGGTCGGCCCATCCGGCGAGGAAATATTCACCGATAAATATGCCCGGGTAAAAGTCCAGTTCCACTGGGACCGTCTCGGCAAGAAGGACCAGAACAGCTCCTGCTTCGTGCGGGTGTCGCAGACCTGGGCCGGCAGCGGCTGGGGTTTCATCCAGATACCGCGCATCGGCCAGGAGGTGATCGTCGACTTCATCGAAGGCGACCCGGATCTGCCGATCATCACCGGCCGCGTCTACAACGCCTCGCAGATGCCGCCATACGGACTGCCGGGCAACGCCACGCAATCCGGTTGGAAATCCGACTCTTCGAAAGGCGGCGGCGGTTACAACGAGCTGATGTTCGAGGACAAGGCCGGCTCCGAACTGGTCAATTTCCAGGCGCAGAAGGATCACAACCTTCTGATCAAGAACGACCGCACCAAGCTGGTGCAGCACGACCAGTCCGACCGCATCGACCACGACGCCAAGCACTCCGTCGGCCACAACCTCGACGAGGACGTCGGCAACAACAAGACGGTCAAGGTCGGCGTCGACCAGACCACGGATATCGGCAACAACGACACCGAGACGGTGGGAGTGAACCGTTCGCTGACGGTGGGGTCGAACGAGACGATCAATGTTGGGTCAAACTCCACCGAGACAATCGGGGCCAACCATACGCAGACTGTGGCGCTTGTGCAGACGATCACGGTGGGCGCGGCGCGAATTGATTCTGTGGGTGCTGCCGAAACCCGAACCGTTGGGGCGGTTCAGATGAACACCATCGGGGCGACCCGCTCGGTCAGCGTGGGTCTCGGTCAGAGTCATGAGATCGGTGCCTCCGATACCTGGAAAGTCGGGGCCAGCCAAACCGTAAAGGTCAGTGCTGACCAAAGCTTCGACGTCGGCGGCGCCCACGTATCGCAGATCGGCAAGGCCAGATCGGCCAAAATCGGCGCCGATGACGCCACCGACATCGGCGGCGGGCACACCCTGAAGGTCGGCAAGGCCAGTGCCGTGGATGTTGCCAACGACGGCAGTTTCAAGATCGGCAAGAACTTTGCGATCGACGCCGGGGATTCGATTTCGCTGACGTGTGGGAGTGCCTCGATCACCATGAAGAAGGACGGAAACATCATCATCAAGGGCAAAGACATTACCGTCAACGGATCCGGGAAGATCAATATCAAGGCATCGAGCGACATCACCATGAAGGGTTCCAAAATCCACGAAAACTAGAGGAAAGCCTTGTTGTCAGTTCACTGATGGCGGGGTAGCGCCTTAACAACATCGCGTACCGGGAGAGAACGGCTGCTTTGCCCAAATGATCATCCTAGAGAATATTGTAGGGCAGCATGCTGAGCAGTCGGCATCGTTGTGGGCACAAAGGGACAGTCTAGCCCTTGACGATCCTCCAGATCTGGACGCCGTGGCGGCCATAGACGACAGATTGGAAATAAGCCTCGATGGCATAAGGGTCGCCAGCCGGGCGGCTTGGCCCTGTGTCCTCGCCCTCCATCAGGCATCGCCCGGCAAGGGTGAACTCTTCGTCGTGTCTTGGACGGCTCTCGAATTCGAGAGTGCCGATTATGTTGCGCAGGCAGTTGAAATGGGTCGCACCGCGATCGACGGCCCAGGGGGCCTGCTCGGCGCGCTGGCATGGCATGCGCCTCGCGTAATTGCGCCATGGGTGCGAGCGTGGATTGATGACGCGCGTGACCCGTTCAAGCGGTTCCTGGGCGTGTCGGCCTGCGTCGAACACCGCGTCGATCCAAAACAGATGCTGTCGTTGCGATTGCGCGATCCCGACACGTCAGTACGTGCGGCGACCCTTCGGCTGGTCGCGAAGCTCGGTCGCACCGATCTGACGGGCGAAGTCAGGAACGCGGGTGCCGATGAGGACCAGCAGGTGCGTTTCTGGGCGGCCTGGGCTTTGAGCGAACTTGGCTCGGGCGACTTCGCTGTTCCTGAACTGAGGAGGGTAGCAGTGCAGGGCGACGACAACGCGCTGAGCGCGCTTCGAGCTGCGGTGAAGGCGACGCCGATGAAGGAAGCGCGAAGCTGGATAGGCTCGCTGTATACCTCGCCGCAGAGCGCCTCCCTCGGGGTGAGAGCGGCGGGCATGCTGGGCGATCGATCGATCCTGCCGTGGTTGATTGAACAGATGGGCAATCCCGCCCTTGCCGTGACCGCGGGTGCGTCGTTTCTTGAACTGTTTCCCGAGGCGCGGCAGGAGAGCGATCTCTTTACGAATGACCCTGGCGCGGCAGGGCTTCGCTTCGAGGAATATTTTGGTGATCAGGCCGTAAGTGTCCCCCTTGCCGGCAAGGTCCTGGAATGGGGACAGCGCCAAGGACACATCAAATAGTCGGAATGAATGAATGAGCGGGGCGCCAGGCGGGCCGCTCGGATCACAGGACCACTGTCGAGTCTCAGCCAGCTGGCGCGAGCCGCTTGAGCGAACGTGCCGAGCTGTTGGCCAATGGGGCGTCCGGCGCACTTAACGCCAAGTCAAGAGCAGCGCATCGCCTCTGACGCAGCGTCCCGTTTGCAAAGACCTCCGCCAGACTCGCCGCCGCCAGAGGCTTGCCCTGCAGATACCTTTTACCCTGACTGAAGTCCGTCTGGTTGCGTCGCCACCATTCGCGAATCTTGCTGACATCGGGCCAGACCAGATCCTCGTCGCGAGCGAAATAGTCGGCTGGCGACGCATTCTCGAAATCCACGTCAGCCGGCGGCTTGATATGCATCCCTTCGCGCTCGATTGACATTCCGGTTATGGTCTCAAAACTTTCGCCGGCCAGCCGTGCGAGCTTCGGGTCGCGCATGCGTGTGGTCAGCCACGGCACGAAGATGGGGTCCCCCAGGGTGCCCGCCCCGGCAGCAATCAGACGTTCCTTCGAACGATCCCCACGCAGACTAAGCAGCCATTGCACGGCTCTTTGATGATCTGCGGCTCGCAACAGAAGTTGCACGCCCTTCCAACCAATCCCGTCGAGGCTGGCGTGCATCCGCAAGATTTCCAGCGCCTCATGCCTGTCTCCCAGCAGCACGCAGGACCATGCGGCCCAAAATCGACAAGTTTCGTGCGGGTCATTAAGCGCCGCCTTGATGTCGGAGAGCAGATCGACGCGCCCAACTTCCCCGGCCAGGCGCAAGGCTCTGGCGCGCACCGCCGGGGTATCGTTCAGCAACTCTGAAAGGCGCATCGCGGGGTCGATCCGCCGGACCGAACACGCGGCCAAACCAAGCAGGCGCCGGATGGGGCGCGGATCCTCCAAAAGGGAGCGTACCCATTCTTGAATTCGATACGGCTCGACCCAACCCAGGGCCGATACTGTGGCTCGGAACAAATCTGGAGATGCCTCGGCGAGATTTAGAACGTAGCCAATCCTGTTCTCGGACAGGCTCTCGAAGGCAAGGACGGCAGCCACGAAAGTCTCGCCCGGCTCCTGATACTGGTCGAAGGCCGTCTCGGCTACCTGCCAGCCCCACTCGCCCGAAACACGAAGACCGTCGATATGTGCCTCCAGCCGGTCGTCCAGTCTGCTCAAATTCTTGAGGTACTGATCGGGAGCATCGACCGCCCTGTCACGCTGCAGCCAAAGGAAGGCCGCGTCTTCGGCATGTTGTTCGACGATATGCTCGATAACGCGGCGCGACATCCGAGGCCCTAGTTAAGCTGGATCGAGCCACCTTTGATCTTGTTGGGGCCGGACGAGCGGCTGAGAATATAGGTTCCTCGCAAGATGATCTTGCCTGTGCGGGTCAGCGTGATGCTGGCCTTGCCGCAACGAAGAATTATCTCGCGTTCAGCGGAAAGCTCCAGGCGCTCGCCGTCCAGGGTCACGGCGACGTCCTTGGCGGCAACCGGCTGAGGACGCAGCAGGCGGCCCAGAATGATCGCGCGGTCGGGGTCGCCACTGTCGAACATCACCACCACATCACTCCCGAAATCCGAAGCCTCCAGCGTGGTGGCCGCGCGCGCAGAAACCAGCCTGCTTTCGATTCCGTGAGGGACCGAGACAATCGGGTCGCCTGACCTGTCGCGTCCCACGAAGGTGCCGATAACGAGGCCGTTGCTGAGGTTGCTGCCTGCGTGCGAGAAGTCGGGGCGATCATTCACTTGCATACCCCTTTTCGTAACCGTTCGAAGCATAGTCGCGCATGGAAGACGAAGCAACTCTGTAAGGCTCACGCAGCCAGAGAGGCATCGACCGCCGCCATTTGCACACAAAGGATGTAATTTTCCATTGTGCTGTATTTCACTTGGAGCGAATATTCTATGAAGTGCCAGGTTGCGTAACCCTCGAATTCCTCATCCAGCAAATGGTCTGGCGGGCGACCGATCTTTTGCATCATCTGTTCAGGTGAGTCGTCGAGCGAAAGCCCTTTCGGAAGCTGCCCGGGCCAACGTGCGCCCTCTGCCTCGTGCTCGCGATAAAACAGAACGTTTGCCAGCATCTGGTCGCGACCTCCATCTATATAGCGAAATCGCAATTCGATCCCGATATGCCTGGTGAAACTGGCAACCGATCCGGTTTCGTCTTCTTCCAGATTCTGGTCCAGACGTAACGGCGCGAAGGTCAACCGGACCTCCGGATCGGCTAGCGGCTTGCCCATTACCCGCTCGATCTGGTCGATCGTGGGGACCAAGGCGGCATCGTCCACATCAGCGGCCATGATGGGTGGGCGCATCAGGCACAGCACGAACCCGATCCGCGCGCCGTTGTCGACGTAGCTGACGGTCAACCGGCACTCTGGCATCTCCCAGGTATCGCGCAGATAGGATCGCCTGGTCGATTCGTAGGCTGCGAGTTTCGCCCGCACTGCGTCCCGGGTCTCATCGAGCCCGATGTTGAAGGGCAGTCGCCCTCGATATGGTTCCACCTCATCATGCTCGCGATAGAAGTACACCTGCGACAGCAGCATGGGTTCACTGTAGGGATCGAAATCATCGTCGCCGAGCAGATGCGCGCGCGCTTCGAACCCGAGTTCAATGCCGAGCTGTCGATTGATCAGCCAATCCTCGGCCGAAAGAACCGGGTCCTCGTCAGTTTCGTCGATGTCCATCGAGGGCTGACGAATGATGTTCAGGCTTGCAAGTAGCGCCTGCACGTCGGGATCCGTCGATGGCCGACCAAGAAGGGCAACTGATCTGCTGAAATCCATGAATGTCGATCGCAATCGCGGCTAGTCGGGTTCCGGCAGGCTTAGCATCAAGGCCTCGATCGAGGACCTGTCGCCGGTATACTGGGCGGTCAGCGTAAGATTGTCCGCAACGATCCAGCGATCCCACCCGATGTCGCCTTCCGACTCGCTTGGTTTGCCAAACCGGGCACGCAGATCAGACTGAGAAGAATCTCTTCTTATGTCGTAAGGCAACGGCCCCACGTAGGTGGAGGCCTTGTTCTTCTCGAGGCGGAGAACCACCCCGGTAAGAACGCAATTGCCTGACCCGACCGGAGGCAGGTCTTCAAAGAGTTCTGCGTCCTGGAAGTTCACGGTCATGCCCTGGATGTCGACGAGAAGATCCAATTCGTCGCGAGGCATTACGAGCCTCTTGGTGACCCCGGCCGATCGCAGCAAAGCTTTCACCGCGGGGTCTTCGGCCGTGCGACCGAAAAGATCGAGCCAATCCTTGTAACTTAGCTGAGTCATTGGAGGTCCACCTTGTTACATTTTGTGACTACTTGCACTCTTCTACAGCATCTCTGATCATCTGATCGAAATCGAATTTCTTGAGTTCCTTGACCGCATCTGCGTAGGCCGGACCGCAATCGGTGTCGTTGAGGTGGTCCTGCAGCGCTTTCGTATCTCGGTTAACAGCAGCGGTCATACTATCCTTCGATTTCGCATCCTGTCTGATCTGCTTCTTTGTGTTCTTGCTGCCGCAGGTTTTGCTGAATTTGCGATGTGACTTGCGAGGGATCACGATCGCCATGCCGCGGGATTCGATCTTTCCCTTTGCGCATTCGTAGACATCTGCGGACATCGTATTGAACATGACCTTCGCGCGCTTGAAAAGCGTGGCCTTGGCGGGGATATGGTCGCGTTCCCAGACCCTGGATCCGTCGGCGCGGCTTGCCTTTCCGCTGTTCTTGAGACTGCCATAGCTTTTACACTCGCCGCATTTGTGCATCGGCTTGTTGTCCGGAGCTTGCTTGTTTCCGGTCGAGGTGGCGGAGTTCTTAGCTCCCATTGTTTGTCATCTGATCGCCGAGCAGTTGAATGTTCTTGCCTTCTGCCTTCACGTCCATCGAGCCGGGCGCAACGAACTCGGTCTTTCCTTGCGTAGCCGACGATACTACGCCACCGCCGGTGCCCTGGCTCGCCACATCGGGCGACGGCGCGCTCATGTAGTAGCTGCCCTTGATGGCTATCTTCTTCCCCTCGATTTTGACCGTCGAGGTGGCATCCGACAGCCTATCGGCGGAACGTCCAAAATTCGGCAGCGGAACGGGCACGAACGGAGCCGGCGGTCCCGGCATCTTACATACATTGGGCACGTCCGCCGGCGCCATGTCTATGCTGCCCTCGGTCACCGGCGTTTTGGGCGGATTGACCCCAACGGAAACCATCATGCGGCCTTTCTTAGCGGATTGTCAGGGAAGTCCAGCAGCGTCACCGCGCGCTGGCCGCCTTCGGAACCGGCCCAGAGCGCCGCTCGCGAACCGTGACTGTAGCCCTTGCTGGAAGCGGCGTGGGCCAGCGCCGCAAACAGCGGTCCTGACGCCGCGCCGACATCGCCCCAGCAGTCGGCCGGATGCAAATAGTGAGTTGCCTCAGCTGAAAGATGCTGAACTCGCAGGATTGTGTAGACCAACTCCTCGCTGCGGTAACGCTGTCCATTGAGATCGCAGTAGGTGTCGGTGATTTTGCGCCGGTCTGCGTCAATGATCGGCCCGAGTCCGAGGAAGGCGGAACTCAGCCCTTCGCCCACACAAACCTCCTCCTCCCCGTGTCGCTTGATGCTGATCCGCTCGGGCGCAGTGCTGACGGCGCTCAGCCGCGCTAAGGCCCCCAGGCCCAGCTCTGATATCAGATTGCGACGTGCCAGCAGACACGCGCCCGCCGCCTCTCCTGGGAAGAAGCCGTCTCGGTTCACCTCGGATTTGAGTCGCCCCGTTTGATCCATCCAATCCAGCGTTTGATGGTCGTGATAGGAGTCCACGCCTGCCACCACCGCCAGATCCGTCTTGCCTTCATCGATCGCCTTGGCGGCGATACCGAACGCAAAGATTCCGGCAGCATGTCCGTGGGCCAGGGATTGCACGCGCAGGTTCGCCGGACCGAAGCGTTCAATAGCGGCACGGCCCAGCAGTTCGGCGATGCCATCCGGCAGCCCCGGCCGCGGCTCCGGCGTACAGATGACCAGCAGCGTTCTCAGGCCGCTGGTCGACAGCGCTGCAGCCTGCGGTAGTTGCAGCAGCATAGAAAGCAGCAGTTCCCTCATGCGCTCCGCCAGCGGCACATCAGAGCCCATGAGCGCATCCTGCGCCAAGCGAATGGGCTCGCCGTCCCGGTCGATGAGGAAGGGATGCTCGGAAATTGCCGATATTCCCGCCCGTACCGCTGCCGCAGCGCTTTCGGGGCGTAGGCCTACCGGGGTTCGCGCTGCAATGCCGGCCAGGCAGATCGTCGCCTTGGGGATATAGAACGCAGTGCCAGTAGCCGACATACTCCCCCCAATCAGATGAGCTTTTTCAAGCGTACGATGGTCTGATCGAGATAGTCGATATCCCGATTACACACGAGCGAGCTTTGCCAGACCATAATCACCCGCGGCACGTCCGGCTCGACGATCACCGTCGCCAGCGTGCCCCGGGTGTGAATCGTCTCGCGCTTGATACGCGTCGTGAAGCCAAACACCAGTCGCGGCAGATGGAATCGTATCGGGCCGTTCGGCGAGAGATTGATGAGCTGTACCGGCTCGCCGCCGCGCAGATAGCCGGCGATCTGTTGATCCCGCGGCGCGCAGCAATAGTAGTGAGAGTCGAGATCTTCCGCCCAAAGCGGGAAGCGCGACTTCTGCCAGGCCTCGTCATAGGTGCCTGAGAGTTCCCGGCGCGGCGACCAATGACAGGCCAGGGCATTGAAGCCGGCCGGCGCGGGGCGGCTGGCGACGGAAGAAACCAGGCTTGCCGGATCTTCGATATTGGGAAGCGGCCGCCCGAGACAGCCATTCGGGTTGGAGATGAAGCCCTGCCCGACCGGATTCCTCGCGTCCAGGCGATGATCCTTCGGATTGTTGGCAGTGCGATCCCAGCCGCCGAATGCGGCTTCATACCGGATCGGCATCTTGAGAAACGGGTCGGGGCTCGCGATGACACGTCGTCCGGCAAGGTTCACCGTCCACCAGCGATTGCCGAATACGCTCAGGCGCTTTTGAACCGGACCAACCTGGAATCCTACATCGAGCTCTGTGGTCGGCTTGCCGTTCGGTGACCAGGCGGTGCCGTTGACAAGCACGTCCGTGCACGGCTTTACCCCGAAAAAATCGGCCTCATAGATCAGGCTTTTCGCATAATCGCCGTCGAGAGGCTGCCCTTGTATGAACGGTGGCAGCTGGTCCCCCGAGGGCCGCGTGCTTCCGTCGGCCAGTATGTCGAAGGTAGCCTTCACGCAGACCAGCCAGATCTTGTTCGCGGCCTTGTCCTGAACCCAGCTTCCCATAGCCGGGAATCCTGTACCGTTGGATATTGCCCACATCAGCTGGTCTCCCAGCTTGCCACAAAGATCTGCTCCAGCGTCGCTTGCGGCGATAGCGGGTCAACATCGAACATGTCTGAACGGTCAGTCCACATCACCATGTCGCTAATGACCTCTGCCCCCGGCTCGACGGGCGGCACCGGCAGTTCGGCCAACGCAGTGTCCAGTTCATCAGGCGTCAGCTCGCCCCGCTGGGCAGCAAAGGCAGCCTCTTCAATCCCGTCAAACCAAGCATCGGCGTCGGCCAGCCGAACGGGTGCTTCAGCAAGCTGAACGACGACGCTGAGAGGGAACTGCCTGCCGACCCTGTCGGCGCTCTGCAGAATGATGCCCGCCGATGGCCCGAACGCAGCCGGGCCGGCCAGGAAGCGTAGCGCGGTGGTGCGCGGCCAGGTTTCCATGCCGATCAACGGCACGATGTGCTGCGCCAGCCAGCGGTCCCAGATGCGCACAAAATCCCCCGGCAGCCGCCGCGTGACGAAATCGCCGGTGGCGGGCATTTTGCCGTAAAAGCCGGGCAGGATCATATCTGTGGCGGACATGAGAATTTCTTGAACATCTGCAGATTGTAGGGATTTTCGACGCTGGCCGCCTTGAGCTCGAAATCCGCGTACATGCCTTGTGTGCCCAGTCGCAGGCTGTAGACGTCGGACAGCGAGGTGCCGGTGAAGCGGCCGCTGCGCAGCAGCCTCAGCCACGCCCAGCTGCCGGTTTCGTTCAGCATGACTTCGGGCGAGCCGTCGATCGGCTGGAAGGCGAGCGAGATGACCCCGGTGCCGTCCTTGCCGGGCCAGGTCATCGGTTGCGGCCGCGTCGCGTTGTTGTAGTAGACGAGGTTCTGGCCATCGAGATTGAGCGTCACGCGCGTGACGTTGGGCGACAGGTCCGTCGGCTGCAGTGTGAAGCTCATCACCGGGCCGGTACCGCCTGGAAACAGATCGTCGCGGATCCGCCTGGCCTGTTCGAACGCCGCCAGGGCCGCCGCGTCGAGGCCGAAATCGGCGCGCCATTTCCATGGCTGGCTGGCGGTGTCGACATAGCTGATCAAATGGTCGTTGATGAAGGTGTCGATCATCCCGGCCGGCCCGAACAGGCGGGCGAAATCGCGGACATTGACGTCGACCGCGCTTTCGGGGCTGAACGGATAGCGGTCGTTCAGCGCCGCCTGGCAGAACGGCAGGATGTCGGCGCGCCAGATGGCGTTGAGCTCCGAGGTGACCGCCTTCTGTGTCAGGCCGCTGGTGTCGCCGGCGATGCCGCCGAGCCAGTCGTCGACCGGATCGGGCAGGATCTGCGCTTGCCTGGCGACCGCTCCCGTCAGTTCGGCCAGCCCGCCCTGTTTCTTGATGGCGTCCTGCGGATCGGGATTGGCCGTGACCGTCTGCAGCACGTTCGAAAGTGCGGTCAGCGCCACCACCGCGGCGTCGAGTGCCGGCGGCTGGCCGTCGACCTCGGCAATCGCCCCCTTGAGCGGCTTGAAGTGTTCGGCCACCAGAGTGCCGGTAAGATCCACCTCGTTGGCGGAGCCTGCGCGCGGCAGCAGTTTTGCGCCTGTCTTCACGATCTTTCCAAGCTTCCCCAGCTTGCCGAGCAGTTTCGAGGTGCCCTTGGCTGCCGCCTTGTTGTCGGCCGGCGCTTCATCGGACCGGGTCAGCTCGGTCTCCTGGACGACCGCCGTAAGCAGCCGCTTCAGCGCCGAGTCGGCACTTGAAAGGTCCTTGAGGTTCTCGCTGGCGACATTCAGGTCGGCCAATGGCGCGAGCCTGATATCGCGCAGGATGCTGTCCCATTGCGCGATGTAGTCTTCGTAATAGAGTTTCAGGATATCCTCGGACAGCGCCGATACCGAGGTTTCGGAATTTTCCGAGCAGCCTCCGGCAAACACCGCCCGATCGAGCGCCGCCTGGGCGGCGACATCCTCGATCCGGTCGAGAATGGCATCGTGGAAGCCGGAATAGGTGAACGCGCCCGAAATGCCGACGCGCAGCGTCTTGTCGGAACGCCGTGCAAAAACCTTGGCGCCGTTGGGGCCGGCGAAATTCGCCGGGATCCATTCCTTGAGGCCGGCCACCGCCGGGTCGGCCAGCAACTGCCTGTAGGCACGCGCCGGCAGCGAAATCGTGCAAACCGTTTTCAGCGCCTCGGCAACCAGCGCCTGATCGGCTGATATGTAGCTGTCGTCGACCGTCATGCGACGGATCGCGGCAAGCTGGTGCTCTTCCGCATCGGCGGTCGGAAAGGGCGCCGCCGGTGCGAATTCCGGCAAATCGTTGACCCACCAGCTCTGGACGTAATCGGCGTCCATCTGCGACAGGCCGGTCATCATCCGATAGGTTTTTAGCGCCCCCAGCATGAAATCCGGATCGCGGATCTGCCGCCACATCGTCGCCTCGAGCAGGGCGACCATGTGCGGCTCGAGGACGTTGCGCAAAGCGTGCTCGTAAGTGTCGGCCTGCGCCCGCAGCAGCTCCGCCGACGCCGATGGCCCGAGCAGGTCCTGGGCACTGCTCGGCGGTGCGGTACGGGCATTTGCGACCTCGGCCATCGCATAGAGCGCGCTGTCGATGGCGGGCTGCTCCACCGATGCCGGGGTCGCGGCTGCCGCGGTCAGCGGCGCCTGCAGCGCTTCGAACTGGCCCGCCTGCGCTGCGATCGCATGGCGGTTGTCATAGTAGGACCAGGTGAACATCGCACCGGCCAACAGGGCGGCGGCGGCACAGGCTGCCGCGGCGCCACGCCAGATCCAGGCGCGGCGGCGCTGCGCCAGCGGATCGAACGTCCCCAGGCCGGCTTCCCTAAAAATGACCTCGGTCAGCAGGTTCTTCAGGAAAAAGCTGCGTTTTTCAACACGCGGCGCCGGCATGGCCCGCCGCGGCGGAAGACCAAAGGATGACGACAGCGCCGCGGTCAGCCGGTCGATGGGCGCCCCTTCCTGGGTCGCCGACGTCAGATAGAGGCCGCGCAGCCAGGCGGCTTCTTCGTAGCGGCTTTCGCCGAACATCGACTCGACCAGCACCTGGATCGGCTCGGACAGGCTCGTCAGCTGGGCGGGAAACCTGAAAATCTCGGCGCGGGCGGCGAGTTTGTCCTCGTCCTCCAGGCGCGGCACCAGCCGCCGCTCGAGTTCCGTCGCAAGGGTGGCGATTTCCCGTTCTATGGTCTTTGCGTCGACACGCGCATCCAGCGCGAAGGTCGTGCCCCACACCTGCTCGCGCGAGGCCGTCGACAGGCCGCCGAAGAAAGCCTCGAAGCCCTTGATCAGATCGGCCTTGGTCAGCATCAGATAGACTGGAAGGCGGATTTCGAGTCGGTCGTTGAGCTCTGCCAGGCGACGACGGATCTTGCGGCCATGAGCCTTGATGGCTTCGTCGCCCTCTGAAAGCGCATCGATCGAAAGCGCGACGATCACGCCGTTGAGCGCCCGGCGGCCGCGATGCTTTTTCAAGAGGTCGAGGAAGCCCAGCCATTCCGCCGCATCGACGTCGGGCTGGCTCTCCTGCTGCACATAGCGGCCCGCCGTGTCGATCAGAACTGCGTTCTCGGAGAAAAACCAGTCGCAGTTGCGCGTGCCGCCAACTCCCTGCAGATCGTCGGTGAGGTCGATCGGAAAGTTCAGGCCGGACTGGCGCAAGGCCGTGGTCTTGCCGGTGGCCGGCGGCCCGACGATCACGTACCAGGGCATCTCGCGCAGGAACTTGCGTCCGCCCAGCTTGCGGCGCTTCAATTCGACCATCACCTCGGCGAACTTGGCGCCGACGGCGGCGACGTTCTCTTCGCCGGGGCTCAGCGGTTTCTCCACCACGGGCGCAGCGATTTCGGCGACGAACATGCGGTTGGCCCGGATCGCCCGGCGCTGCGCGACGATCAGCCAGATCAGCCAAAAAATGACCAGCAGCGCAATGATGACGATGCGGACATTTTCCGAGGCGAAGGGTTCGTAAGCACCGACCCTGACGATCGGGCCGAACACCCAGATAACCAGAGAAAGCAGCGCGATGCCGATCAGCGTCCACAGCCAGCGCGATGTCAGAACCGCCCAGAGGAAGCGCAGGATGAACATCTCACAGCCTCTTTTCGACCAGCACCTCGACGCGGCGGTTCAAGGCCCGTCCCGCGCGGGTGCTGTCGTCGGCCACTGGATCGGTAGCTGCACGTCCTTCGAAACGAATGCGGTCCCGCGGCACACCGTTCTGGACCAGCATCTCGGTAATGGTTGATGCGCGCGCTTCCGACAGCCGCTGGTTGGTGGAAAGCGGATTGGACCGTTGCAAGGGAATACTGTCGGTATGGCCGACCACGGTGATGTTTCCGATCAGTTCCTGATTGGCGAGGATCACTTTGGCGATTGAACCGATCAGCGGTTCGAAGCCTTCCGTCAGTGTCGGCCGCGACGACTGGAACAGTTCGGGGTTGGAGGCCTGAATGATCAGCCTGGCCAGCGAAACGCTCTCGGTGCCGCTTAGCGCGGCTCTGAGATTAGCCGGCGCTCCGGCCTGAAACTCCGGCACCAGCGCGAAATCCACTGCCTCCGGCGGCGGCGCGTCGACCTGTGGCGATGTCCGGCTGATCTCGCCGCGGGCTGGCGGCGGCAAGGCACGAACCAGCGTCGAAAGCTCGACCGCCTGACTGCTCAGTCCCATCGACAGCCCGAGATAGATCCCAGTGGCGAGAACCGCCGCGCCGAGCCCCATCACCCAGATCGGCACGATGAAGCGCTGCGGCTCGTCGGATGCGATCACGCCTTTCCAGTTCGGCGACAGCGGCGCGCCGTCGGCGTCGGCATCGCGCAGAAAGCGCGCCGCAGCAACGCGAACCGCATTGAGCGAGCGGTCGCCCGACCGGCCTGGCACACGATATTTGCCGCGGAAGCCGAGCGCCAGGCAATGATATTGCAGTTCGAGCAATTCGCGATCCCGGTTCGGATGCCGCTCCAGTTCGTCGAGACGCGTGAAGAACTGCGTGCCGGCATCGACATCGCCTCGCAGCATCACCACAAGCGGCTGGCGCGGCCATGCGCTGGCGCCGCCCCATGGCGTGTTCAGGGCCAAATCATCGAGCAATGCCGCCACCACCCAGGCCGCCTGGTCGGCGCGCTCCAGGGAGGACCCCGCCGCCATTGCCGCGTCACGCGCCCGAACCAACTCATCGAGCAACCGGGTGCGCAACGCTTCCGGGTTTTCCGGCGCCAGCGCGCTTTCAAGCTCGGGCGCGAACTCGAGCAGCGGCGCGAATGCGTTGACCAGCGTGTTGGGATGGGTGCGCGACCGTTTGATTGGCACACCCGACAACAGTGGCGTCATCGGTCGCGGCATCGGCGCGCCGGTCAGTCGTATGCGGGTGCGTTCGCGATCCTCCGACAGTCCGAAAGGATCATCGCGGCTCATCATCTCACCTGTTTACCGAATAGCAGTCGACCTGCGGCTCGCTCGGCAGCACACCCGACACGCCGATGACGAAGCCGGGGGCATCGAGCAGCGAGGCCCAGTGCTCGCTTTTCTGATCCAGCTCGAGGCACAGCCGATCGCCATCGTAGGGGATTTCGCGCGGCTGGGAATGAAGCGGTTTCAGTGGAATGCCGGGTAGACGGGATTTCCACAGGCCCTCGAACTGATCGGCCGAACCGACGGTCGCCTGGTTGACGAAAATCTTGCGCAACGCATCTTCCGACAGCTCGGAGCCGACCCGGATGACGATCCGGCTGGCCACCAGCAGCTTCGGGTTGTCGATGCGGATTTTCCAGACGTTGGTCGAATGCCGCATGACCGGCAGTGCGCGTGATTTGGGCTCGATGTAGCGCAGGCTCAGGATGAGCGAGCGCAAGGCGTCGGCCAGCGCCGAATAGGCGGGGCCGGGCGCCATGTGATCGTAGGCGGGCAACTCGCTCAGCCGTCGCGCGCTCGAGCCATAGGTCGCCATTGAACCGGCAAGACCGGCAAGCTCCAGGTATAGCTCGGCCGGATGGAAGACATCCTGAGCCAGCATGTGGGCCAGCCGCGGACGCGCCGCATTGGCGAGATTGAGCATCAGCAGGTCTTCGACGCTGCGCCCGGGCCCGCCCATGACCATTTTGCCATGCGCCTCGGCGATCTGGTCGAGGCCGGTGACAACTTCCAAAAGCAGCTGCCGGTACCAGGCCACCGCTCCGGTAACCAGTGTCGGCGGCAGGAACGTCTCGTCCAGCGAGACGCCGCCGTCGGCTCGAACCCCTTTGATGTCGGCTATCGGCAGGGCGGTGTAGCCGCCAACCGATTTTCCCGGTGCAATCAGCAGCGCCTGCGGACGGGCGATTTCGATTTCTTCAGGATCCGAACCGCCCTGGACGGCGTCGCGCACCGAAACGATCCGCCCATGATAGCGTGCGCCCGTCGATGCGGCGTGCGCCGGATCGAAGCCGACACCGCCGGCAGGCTCGAGCGGCAGGGCGACCAGCACCGGTCCGGCGCCGGTATCGGCGGTGACCGGCAGCGGTCGTGGCGCGTCCATCAGGTCAGGGATGGAGAAGGGGGTTCCATCCGGAAAGATGCCGCGTGCCGACAGGATCGAGACCTGGCCGGCATCGAGCATTGCCTGGTCCAGCGTCAGCTGCTGAAAGCCGAACGTATGCAGCTGCCCGGCCTGCAACGCGCCGCGCACGGTCGCCTCGAAAAAGCGATCCTGCTGCTGAAAATGCTGGGTCCGGAGAAACAGGCCTTCGGACCACAGCACCCTGTTTGCATCGCTCATGCCGCTACTTCCTGCATCGAGCACCCCTTGCCCTGGCCGCTAGGCGGAAATGCCGCCGCTGCCAAGCGTGACGTTGACGGTAACTGTTGATCCCGACGACACCGATTTGGTTGTACGCCAGGTCCGGCCGCCGGGCTCGCGAACCAGGGCAACGAAGCCCAGCGCAGCCGCGTCCGGCTCGACCGTGATGGTTTTGGATGCGGTCTTTCCAGGCCCGACGGAGATCTGGTCGGATCCGATGAGATCGCCTGCGAGTGCGGAGCCGGCATCCCCCTGCAGCGCGAAATAATCGGCCGAGTTGAATTTGCCGGTGCTGCGCAGCCGCATCACCAGGACCGTCACCGGCCGGTCGCCGCCGCCTGGTCCCGGGTTCATGCCGGCCGCGCCGGTCAGGTTGACGGTCACCGCGGATGGTTTCGGCGGACCGCTCTGGCAAGCAGCAAGCAGCCCGGTTGCGCCCAGGGCAACGACAAATTCGCGGCGATCGATCATTTTTTCACTCCTCCTCATATGCATCCCGAAAATCAGCGCCGATTTCGCCGAGGAAGCTCGATTCCGCACTCTGGGCGATTTCACGATGGCGTTTCTGGTAAAGCTCCCACAGCCTGGCGCGGCGCCCGCCCGAAAGCACGGTTCCGATCGCGGAACTCGATTTGAGCTCTTCCTCGATCGCTGCCGGGTCAAAACGGTCAATCATTCGCCGCAAGGCGGACTGCACGCCTCGCCAGGCGCGCACATGATGTTGCGCGAGATCGCGGACGGCGTCGGCGATTGCCGCTTCACCGGCCAGAAATCCGGGGCTGCGCTCTGCGATGAGGGTCACGATGGCGTCGTCGACCGTCGGCAGAAACTTGAGCGGATTGACTTCAGAGGCCCCAACCACCGTCTGGGCGACGCGTGCGTTTCCTTTTTCCTCGGCTCGCTTGCGCAGCAGCTGCATCAGGCCTTCCATCATGAGCCGATACTCGCGACCGAACTTCTCCATTTCCGCGACGCTGTCGCGACCGGGAAACTCGGCTTCCTCGATGCCCATGCCTCGCAGGAACGCGCTGCGAAGGGCCATGTTCGCCGCCTGCGCCGCCGCCGGGGAGGGGGCGGGTCTGGGGGCAACGCCAGCACGTGGCGGAGAAGGGACAGCTGCCGCGGGGCCCGGCAGATCCCAGGGATTGGCCGGCTGCGGCTCTGGGGCGACGTGTTTGCGTTGACCGGCCGAGCCGGCGCCGTTTCTCAAATCGGGCGACGCGGCCGGCCCGAAGCCGAAACCGTCATCGAATTCGGAGGACTTTCTTGAAACGGGCTGGCTTGAAGCGGGCTCGCTTGCACCGGAAGGCACCGGATCGAAGCTGAATGGGTCTGCGGCGTCCGGCGCACCACGCGGTTCGGAATAGCCGGCGCCGTTCGGCGCCGGCGTCGCTACCGGGTCGAGGCTGAACGGGTCGTCGAAGGCAGGCGAACTGCGCTGGTTGGCGCGCTCGAACGCTCCTGGAACGGGTTGCTCGAACGGGTTCGGCAGATCGGCGGGACGCGGTCGGCGCGGCTCTTCTTCGACCGTGGCTGAAAAGAAGTCATCGCGGCCGATGCTTACCGGCGCTCGCGATGCCGGCGGTGACGGTTCGGCGAACGATTGGCTGGCCGCTGGTGCCTGAGCGACCGGCGTCTGCAGATCGACGCATACGATGTAGTCGCCCAGCCTCAGCCGCATGCCGTTCTGAAGACGGGCCGAGGTGCCGGTGCCGAGCGGGCTGTCGGAATCATTTATGAACAAACCGCTGCTTGATGTGTCGGTGACGAAATATCCTTCCCGCCCGCCGGTGATCCTGCAATGGGCGCGTGAAACGAACATATCGGGATCGTCGATCTGCCAGTCCGCGTCCGCGCTGCGGCCGATCACCAGTTCACCCTCGTCCAGCCGGGTCTGCCGTACCGCCTGGGTGCGTGGTCCGTGCTCCAGCGTCAGCAGCAGACTCATGCCGCGACCTCCGCCATTTCCGGCCGCCATCCGACGATCGTCCGCAGCCGCATATCGTCAGCATCGCCCCTTTCGGTGGGCCGCGCAAGCCAGGTGGTTCGGCCAAGCTGTACCGCTCCGATACGCGGCGGCGGCACAGCTTCGCGCGCGAGCACGATCCGCAGATCGACGTCGAGCGATTCCCCGACCATGTCGCGCACCGCCTGCTTGAACAGTTTCAGGCGTTGGCCGCCCGGCAGGAACGTCTTGAACTCCTCATAGCCGAGAGGGCCGACGCGGAGCTCGATCCTGCTTTGGCGGCTGAAAACGCGCGGGCCGATCGTCGCCCCGCGACCCAGCACTGCGTAAGCCTGGGTAAGCCGGGTCTGGAGCGTCGCCGGTATGGTCATCCAGGTGGCAACGAACTCCTTGATGGCGACCGGCACCTTGAACGCTTCCGCCAGGAACAGCGTCAGCCGCTCCGGACCGTCGACCTGGCTGGCGAGCGACGCGGCCTGGCGAAGCTTCACGGCGTCGAGATCGGGATTTTGGGTGCCGGGAAGTCCGGTTCCCGCCATCGCTTCAAGCATGGCCCTTACCCGGCCGCCGACCGCGCGTTCGACCTGTACCGCCGGATGCGCGTCCGCCCAGGCCCGATAGTACAGGGCGATCATCCGGTGTTGGAGAATATTGACGAAATCCACGAACGTCGTGTCGACGGTCTGTCGTGCGTCAGCGCCGGTGAACCAGCGCTGCGACAGACGATCGAGCACCCAGCGTGTCAAATGAAGCGGCATCGGGCCTTCCGGTCCCATCAGCCCGAGATTTGCAACGGTGACCCGGGCCGGTGTCCCGTCCGTCCCCGGCGTCTTGTCCTTCGCTTCGCGGAATTCAACCACGTCCTTGGCGGAAAAGCTGAGACGCACATGCTGTCCGAGCCTTGCCGGCTCGCGATCCGCGCGGCCGGAATAGCCGAACAGCCCGCCGCGTTGTTCGAGCCGGCGCAACAGTTCAAAAAAGTCGAACGTATCGTCCAGCTCTTCGGCCCGGCCCGGGTCGAGCTTGCCTAGATCAGGTAGCGATTGCCGGGCGTCATCGGCCATGGCACATCCTCCTGCTTCTGCAGCAGCCGCGTGCGGGTCCGCACAAAGCCGTTTATTCCGGCGTGACGGGCAAACAGCCGTGCAAGCAAGGCCGAAAGCAGCAATGTGCTTTGCCCGGCCAGGACCGATTGGTCCACATGCAATGTCACTTCCGTGCCCCGTCCGAAGCACATCGGCCCATCGATCTGCAGCCGTTCGATGACGGAGCGCGAGTCGATGCGAACGATCGAGTGCACGTTGCGAGCCAGGCTCGGATCTCCGCGGTCGGCATAAAGATCGAGCAGCGCATGCAACGGATCGACACCGCGCCCTTCCTTGGCGAGGCTGAGAAAGTTGAGGGCCAGCTGCGCCACCAGCCGCCATGCGAGATTGTCGGCGCGGGATTCGCCTTCGGCGCCAGCGGGCAGCGCCGCCGGGATCGCCGGCTGCGGCGGGCGCAAGGCACCGGTAAGCCGGACCGTTTCGACCGGATCGCCTGTCTCCAGCGTCAAGGTAGGGTTGTCGTCGAGGATCGGCAGATCGCGGTTGGTGCAAAGCGCCATGATGTCGAGACGCTTCAGCGGCCGGTTCGCCGGGTTTCCGGCCGGCCGTGAAACCGAAAGGAAAACGTCGTCTCCGGTGTAAGAAGTGCGGGTCAGGCCGTCGCGCCGTTCATCTTCGGTGGCCCGGCGGGGGCGCCGTTCGGTGGAATAGACCCAGCCATTGCTGCGGTTTTGCCCCAGGCTGAAGAGTTCTGGAATTTCGGCGTCAGGACCCTCGGCATCGGCGTCCTCGACATGGGTCACCCGATAGATTTCGAAGTCGCGCGCCCGCGTGCGGTCGGCATGCAACACTTGCCGCGTTCTGCGCGGATCGAGCTCGATGACGTTGCAGTCACGCTCGAACAGGTTGATGATCGGCGTCGCGAAAAGTTCGAAATCCGCCGGCGTCACATCGGCAAGCTCGGGCACCGGGCGCCGGAACATGAAGATGATCTCGACCCCGGCCTCGCATCGGCGCACGACCGGTTGCAGTCCTGAAACCCGCACGTAGTGAAAGCGCTCGGGCATCATGAAATATTCACGCAGCAGGCGGTAGCCTTCGAATGTCGGACGGGTACGCGGCATCAGCGCCTCGTCGTCGCTGATGCCGACCATTTCGGGTTCCGGCAACGGCGACAGCGGATTGGCCTTGCCCTCGGCGCGGGCGCCAACGGCCGAGCAGGCGCCGAAAATCGCGTCGAACAGCAATGGCGCTTTGGTGCGCCCGGCGAAATAGAAATCAAGCCGGTCGAGCGCCAATTCGCCGAGCTTGCCTTTTCCGGCCCGACCCAGCGTGATGCGCAGCGCCGCCTCGCCGCCTGCGCCGCCGATCGGTGTTATGCCGGCCGCCGCCAACCCGCTGCGATCCTGGAAATAGCTGACCGAATTGATGGTTATCGGCCACAGCGTGATTTCCTGCGCGGTGGTGAACGTGCAGCGCGTCGACAGGCCGGGTTGCAGGCTGGACACCAGCCGCGTGTTCCGCTTGATGACATGGCCGGCAATCATCGACTGGACTTGCTGGCCGGGTTTCAGCACTGCCATCGCCGTTGCCGGCGCCGGGGTAACCAGATCGGGGTAAAGGACATCCAGCACGCTGCGTGAAAACCGCGAACGCTCGGCGTCGACTTTCAACCGGGTGCGTGCAGCGAGGAAAGCGACGCCGTCGAGCAGCCGCTCGACATACGGATCCGGGCAGGGGACGGTATCGAGAGAAAGGTTGCGTGCCACCGCCGGATGCATGTCGGCAAATTCCGCCGCGAGTCCGCGGATATGGGTCAGTTCCTCCTCGTAATATTCTACGAAGACCCGATCCATCTCAGCTTTCCCTGAATTCGGTCCGCGCCAAACCGTTGTCGAGGTTGACTGTCGTGCGCAGGCGCATGCGTTCCGGCGTCGGCGTCATGATCAGTACAGCGTCTATCTCGATCTTCAGGCCCGCACTTTTGTCACCAAGGGTCACCGCTACCTTGGTTGCGCTTTCCTTGAGACGCGGCTCGAACGTGGCAAGAACCGAGCGGATCTCGCGCGCCAGCGCCTCGCGATCAAAGTCGCGCGACGAACGGCCCGAAAACGACGGCACGCCGTAGTTGACCACGCTTCGGCGCACTTCGGGAAAATCGGCCAGCGATGGCGGATTGTCTGCAGCCTGTTCGTTTTCGAAATCGGAAAGAAGCGGAACAGCTTCGAAACGCTCGGTGTTGAACAGGGCCTCGATGTCGCGCCGAACCGCCTCCCTGAGGACGCGGGCCGATACGACTACGCCACGGCTTTCGATCTCGGCGCGGTGTTGGGTCTGAAAGCCCAGGCGGTGCAGACGCCGCTTCTGATCGGCTGTCAGCTCCGCGTCGGCGTCGATAAGCCGCGCGCTGCCGGCAAGCAGCGTGTCCAGCCGGTCCGCGCCCAGCTCGTCCTGCAAGGTCTGGCGCAGCCCGTCGATCTCGGAGGTGACGCCCGGCAGGTCGTTGACGAGGCGGTCCCAAAGAGAGGGCTGGACCGCCTCGCGTTTCGCCCGCGAACTGCCGGTAACCTGCAGCTTGTCGGCGCCGGGCCGCCGCGCCTCACTTGCCGACATAGACATCCATTTCGATTTCGTCATCCTTGTCATAGACGAACTTGATCTTCTTGTAGGCGAAGCTGACCTCCTCCTCGATCAGGTCTTCCTCGTCCTCGGCCTGCGACATGTCGTATTCCATGATCGAGGCGTCGGTCAGGGTGACGACCAGATAGTCGCTGGTCTCGCCATCGATGGTCCGGCGGGCGGAGAACACAACTTCGTCCAGCGCCTTGTTGTCGAACAGCGCCTTTTTCAGATAGGGCGATGACTTGTCATAATGCTTGGTGAACTTGATCATCCCCAGCGACACGCGACCGCGGCGTGAGAGCGAATTCGGATCGTATGGCGCGATTATCTTGTAATCGACCCCGTGGACTTCGATTTCGTCCTCGTGGCCGTCTCGAACGCTTGGCCCTTTGATATCCGGAACTTTTAGAAAACCATCAATTTTCACGGGCATTGTCTTCCTCCAGCGTTTTCAAAACAAAACAGGATTATGTTGCTGTAAATCAAGCCTTTACGGACGGTAGTTCCGACACCAGACGAAGCGAGGCGTTGATACCCTCCAACTGGTAATGCGGGCGCAGATAGAAGCGGGCGTTGTAGTAGCCCGGCCGCCCCTCGACGCTGTCCACCTGGACTTCAGCGGCGGCAAGCGGGCGCTTGGCGCGCGCCTTGTCGTCGGCAAAGGCCGGGTTGGCCAGCACGTATCGGTTGATCCACTCGGTCAACCAGATCTGCATGTCCGACCGCTCCTTGAACGACCCTATCTTGTCGCGCGCGATGGCCTTGAGGTAATGCGCAAACCGCGAAACCGGGAACAGATAGGGCAGGTTGGCGCTCAGCCGCTCGTTCGACTGCGCGTCGGGATCGACCAGCCGGCCGGCGCGGGTCTCGTCGTCCTGCAGCGAATGCGCGCCGATGAAAGCCGCCAGATCGGTGTTCTTCCGGTGCAGGATCGGCATCAGGCCGAGCTTGGCCAGTTCCGCCTCGCGCCGGTCGTCGATGGCGACTTCCGTCGGACATTTCATCGCCACCGATCCGTCGTCGGTGGGGAAGGAGTGCACCGGCAGGTTGATGACCGTGCCGCCATTTTCGACGCCGCGGATCTGCGTGCCCCAGCCATAGAGCTTGTGGCTGCGGTTTATGTTCACGCCCATCGGGAAGGCGGCGTTCATCCAGACATATTTGTTGTGGTCGCCCTGGACCTCCTCCTCGAAGGTGAAACCCTTCACCGGAACGGTGTCCGTGCCGTAGGGAAGCCGTGCCAGGACGCGGGGCATCGTGAGGCCGATATAGCGCGCATCCTCGCTCTCGCGCAGCGATTGCCACGAGGCGTAGGCGGCGTTGGAGACGATCTGCTGCAGGTCCTGCGGGTTCGGCAGTTCCTGCCAGCTGTCCATGCGGAACAGGCGCGGCGAGGCCGCCGCGATGAACGGCGTGTGCGCCGAGGCGCAGACGCCCGAGATGTTGCGCAACAGGCCGACGTCACGCGGATGGTTGGAGAATTCGTAGGCGCCGATGAGGCAGCCGATCGGCTCGCCGCCCAGCATCGAATACTCGTCCGTATAGACCTTCTTGAAGATCGGGCTCTGGTCCCACATCTGGCCTTCATAGTCTTCAAGCGTGTCGGCGAGCTGCTCCTTGGAAATGTTCATCACCCGGATCTTCAGCTTCTGATCCGTCTCGGTGTTGTTTATGAGATACCAAAGGCCGCGCCATGTGCCTTCCATTTCGCGCACTTCCGGCGCGTGCAGGATCTCGTTGACCTGCTCCGACAGCATCTTGTCGATGCCCGCGATCAGCGACTTGATCGACTTGATCGCGTTGGACGAGATGGTCGTGGTGTCGGATCGCGACTGTGCCGCCAGCGCGAGATTGCGAACGAGTTGCTGCAGTTTCTCGCTGTCGTCCTTCTTGACCTTGAAATCCTTTTCCAGGAGCCCGCTGAATTCTCCGAGATCGATGGTCTCCGCCTCGGCGGCGACGGCTGCGGTCTTTTGCTGTTCGGCCATGACTACACCTCAACCTTGTCTTCGTCCGACAATGCCTGGCTGGCGATTTTGCCAAGAAGCGGCTCGTTGTTCAGAAGCTGCGCTATGCGCTTTTCGGCGTCGACGCGGCCATCCATGAAGCCGAGCAGTTCTTCGAGCTGGCGACGCATCTTGAGGATCTCGGCCAGTTGCGGGACTTGCTCGGCAATCTTGTCCGGGGCGAAGTCGCCCATCTTGGTGAAGGTAAGATCGAGTGCTAGCTCTTCGTCCCGCTCGGCGCCCTCCGCCTGGGGCAGCGTATTCTTCACGCGGGCTTTGACGCGCGGCCCAAGCGCCTCCATGAAACGCGGGAAGCGGTTCGCATCGGTCTCGACAAAGGAGCGGTCCAGCACCGACTTCATCGCTTCCTTGGTCTGTGAAGCGCCGGAAAGATCGGCCATCACCCCCATGACGAACGGCAATTCGATCGTCGTCGGGCTGCCATAGGTTTCCACGTCATAGGCGATCTGCACGCGCGGAGCGCGGTTCCGTTCGATGACTTTCGCTTTGCTTTCAGCTGCCATGGCTCGTTACCTTTCATCTTTCTGGGCCGTCTTCTTGGCATCGGGAACGCCGGCAAGCAGCCGGAATTCCTTCAGCCCCGACGGGGCGAGATCTTCCATCAGTTCAACGAAATCCATATGCACCATCCGGCGCACCCGGCGGGCCAGGTGCGGGATCGGGCTCGACGGTTCGGTGCGGTCATAAAAGGCGACGACGAGGTCGAGGCATTTCACGACGTCGTCGCGCGAGGAAATCCGCTCCGGCAGCCTCGTGCTCGGTTCCGCGTAACTCGCCACACTTGCCATAGTATCGGCTCCATGGCCCTTTGCAGGCATTTGACCGTTTCGAGCAGGCATTTCCGGATCTGCAGTCGTGGGGGCTGGCTCGGCTGCGCCGTTCGTCGCGGTCTCGATTGCCGAATTCCGTTCGAGGGTCGACAGCAAACGCTGCAGAAACCGTTTCAATTCCGGAACAGCGGCGCCACCGCCCTGCAGACGGACGTTGAGAGCCGTCTCGACGGCATCAAGAGCGGTGATCGCCGCTTGAGCATCGGCAATGAGCGACATCATCTCCGCATTGGCTTGATCGGCCTGCGCCTTACACCCGCTATGAACCCGGTTCAGCAGTTGACCGTGCGCGCTGGCCAGCGTTGCCTTTTCCGCCGCATTCAATCCCGAAGCCGCTTCCAGAAGCATGACCCGCTCGTCGAGTGCGGCTTGTTCCAGATCGCGTCCGCTGATCGGTCCCATAGGGCGCGGCGCGAAGAAAATCATTCGCCGCAAGTCCGCCAGCAGCCCGTCCTGGCCATTCTGGAGGTCGAGCAGGGCGTTGATGCGACGCAAGGCGGCGTCGCGTGGTGAAGCACTGGGCCGCAGGGCCGGGTGCATGGTCTCCCAATGCTGATCGAAGCTCCGCGCAACAAGGGTCAGGCCATGTGCGAGCCCGGCGAGCCGCTGTTCATTGGCCAGCGCGCGCGTGACAATGACGAGCAGGCGCAGATCCCGGCCATGCGCACGCAATTCCTCCGCCTTGTCGAGGACGGCAGGCCAGTCGACCGGAATGGTGCTTTGCGACGAGGGCTGGTTGTGTCCGCCATGGACGACCTTGACCTGCGGCTCGGTGAGACGCTCCAGCTCATGAAAGGCTGGATCGTTGCGCAAATCCTCCCCTGACGGATTTTCACCGTCCAGCGGATTCAGCCAGAGTGCGAGATCAAGCACACCATCCCCCAGCGCGCGGCTCGTGGGCCGTGCCTGACCCAACGTTACCACACTGCGACACTTTACCACAATTTAGTTGATGCTCAATCTTAATACGAGCCTGCAACCGGCGCGCTGGGCTCAAAAGTGCTGGCGGATTTGTCGAACCCTGTCGGTGAACGCATCGCCAACAGGCGCGGCGTTCGATGGCGTTGCAGCCGATGGCGCCGGCGCCTGCCGGGACGGAAGAAATCGACTGAATCGCACACCCGGACGCCCCGCTCATAAACGCTCTTTGTCAAGTCGCTGCTTATGTGGCAGTTTGTTGGCTGGCAGATTGGAGGGGCAAGTTCGATGGAACAGCGCCGGTCGTCGCAGAGCTTTAAACGCAAGGAACTGGTCGGCAAGCTCAACCCCATCTGTTTGCGCGCCTTCAAGGCTGCGGCCGACACCGCCAAGCTGCGCGGCAATCCTTATGTCGAGCTCGTTCACTTCATCGAGCAGCTGGTGCTTTCAGAGCGATCGGATGTGCAGCTGATACTGGCAGACGCCGGGGTGGATGCGAGCCGGCTCACGGCCGATATGACCCGCGCCGTCGACAAGCTGCCTTACGGCGCCACTTCGATCGAGGAATTTTCCGATCATATCTTTCACGCCATCCAGGAGGCCTGGGGCCTGGCGGGACTGGAATTCAGCGTCGAGGAAGTGCGCAGTGCGCATATTCTGCTCGCCTGCCTGAAGACGCCGGTGCTGGAAGGCCTGCTGTCGAAGATCAGCGGCGAATTCGACAAGATCGATGCGCAGGCCGTTATTGCGCGGTTCGCGGACGTCATGGAGGGTTCGCTCGAAGCCGGCGCCTCGACTGCGGTTGCCGCCGCCGAAACACCGCGGCGGGCTCCGGGCGCGGATTCGGCGCTGGCCAAATATGCCACCGACCTGACCCAGCGCGCCCGCGACGGCAAGATCGATCCGGTCGTCGGCCGCGATCCCGAGATCAGGCAGATCGTCGATATCCTGATGCGGCGCCGGCAAAACAACCCGATCCTGACCGGCGAGGCGGGGGTCGGCAAAACCGCGGTCGTCGAGGGCTTTGCCTTGCGCATTGCCGAGGGCGACGTGCCGCCGACGCTGCAGGGCGTCAGCGTGCGCATGCTCGATGTCGGCCTGATGCAGGCGGGCGCCAGCGTAAAGGGCGAATTCGAAAAACGGCTGAAGGCGGTCATTGACGAGGTGCAATCCTCGGAAACGCCGGTCATCCTCTTCATCGATGAAGCGCACACCTTGATCGGCGCCGGCGGCGCGGCAGGAACCGGTGATGCGGCCAATCTGCTGAAGCCGGCGCTGGCGCGCGGCGAGCTTCGCACGATCGCGGCGACGACCTGGGCCGAATACAAGCAGCACATCGAGAAGGACCCGGCGCTTACCCGTCGCTTCCAGGTCGTCAAGATAGATGAGCCGTCGGAAGCGGTCGCCGTTCTCATGCTGCGTGGTGTCGCCGGTGTCCTCGAGCAGCATCACAAGGTGCAGATACTCGATGAGGCGATCGAGGCGGCGGTCAGCCTGTCCCACCGCTACATCCCGGCACGGCAACTGCCCGACAAGGCCGTGAGCCTTCTCGACACCGCCTGCGCCCGTGTCGCCATTTCGCAGCATGCCACCCCGGCCGAGGTCGAGGACATCATGCGCCGCCGCCAGGCGCTGGAGGTCGAGCGCGCCATCATCGGCCGCGAGGCAGCGATTGGCATCGACGTGGCCGACCGGCAGGCTCGGGTCGAAACCGGGCTTGCCGAGACCGAACTCACGCTTGCTGCCGCGCAGCAACGCTGGGATCGGGAAAAGGCGCTGGTTGGCGAGATACTCGAACTGCGCGCCAGGCTGCGCGGCGAGGGTGTGCCGCTCGACGCCGTGGAGCCTTCGGGGGCGGTGGCCGAAACCGCAGGCGCCGATATATCTGAGATCAAAGCGCCCGAACCCGATGCGCCCGAACCCGATGCGGAAGCAACGGCCGCTGCCGGTCCTTCTCCACCCGACCCGGCTACCGATCTCGCGCGGCTGCGCGAGCTGATGGCCGAACTCGCAGAAGCGCAGGGCGAGACGCCGCTGATCCTGCCGTCGGTCGACCGCAACGCCGTGGCGGCGGTAGTGCAGGACTGGACCGGCATCCCGACTGGCCGGATGCTGTCGAGCCAGACCGAAAAGGCGCTGCGGCTCGCCGTCACGCTGTCCGAGCGCGTGGTCGGTCAGGATCACGCCATGGAAATGATTGCCAAGCGCGTGCAGACCAGCCGCGCCGGGCTCGGCGCGCCCGAAAAGCCGGTGGGGGTGTTTCTGCTCTGCGGTCCCTCGGGCGTCGGCAAGACCGAAACCGCGCTGGCCCTGGCCGAGACGCTTTATGGCGGCGAGCAGAACCTCATTTCGATCAACATGTCCGAGTTCCAGGAGGCGCACACCGTCTCAACCTTGAAGGGCGCGCCACCCGGATATGTCGGCTATGGCAAGGGCGGCATCCTCACCGAGGCGGTCCGGCGCAAGCCCTATTCGGTGATCCTGCTTGACGAGGTCGAGAAGGCGCATCCGGACGTGCACGAAATCTTCTTCCAGGTCTTCGACAAGGGAATGATGGACGACAGTGAAGGCCGCCGGATCGATTTCAAGAACACGCTGATCCTGCTCACCTCGAACGTTGGTTCCGAAGTCATCATGGACCGGACCAGCAGCGGCACGGTGCGGGCGGGGCTCGACGATCTCGACACAGCACTGCGCGCCCCGCTGCTGAAGGTTTTTCCAGCGGCCTTCCTGGGCCGGGTGGTGACCATCCCTTATTACCCGCTCTCGGACATGATGATCGAAGCGATCACCCGCCATCAGTTCGCCAAGATCGCCCGCCGGCTGCGCTCGAGCAACGATGCCGAGTTGGTGATCGGTGACGGTGTCATGGATCTGGTCAAAGCCCGCTGCACCGAGATCGAATCCGGCGGCCGAATGATCGACGCCATTTTGACAAACACGCTTCTGCCGGAGTTGAGCCGTGGCGTGCTGAACCGGTCGCTCGAGGGCGAGAAGATGACGAAGGTGACGGTTGGAGCCTCCGAAGGAGGTTTCACCTATTCCTTCGAATAGCTGAGCAGAACGTGGGACCCCGATTCACTCGGCGGGCTGGACCGGCTGCGCGGTGGGTTTCGCGGAGCCGCTGGCCCGCCGTCAGCATGCCGCACCCGGCCGATCGGAAGATGTCGTTTTACCCAGGGCCGTTGCGCGAGGCACCTCTTATGGTCAGATGCCTGACACGGCGCGATGCAGCTCCAGCTTTGGCGATGGCGGGCGCACTGCATTATTGATATTGTACGCCCAGAACAGGCGCGCAAATGACATCCACTTCAGAGAAGGCCGATGCGGTCGAGCAGTTGCTTGACACACCTGAACTCGCAACCGCACTGGAAAGCGAACAGTTCAAGAAATTCCTTGACCAGGTGCCGATCGCCATAGCCGTTGCAGACCTGGCCGCTGAGGAGCGTGTAGTCTACGCCAATCCGGAGTTCGAGAAACTGTCAGGCCTGACGGTCGCTAGGCTAACTCGAGAAAACTGGTCGGCCCTTTCGGGCACAGGCCTCCACAAGCAGGAGGACCGCCCGCTGGCCGAGGCCGTGGTTCGGGAGACCGATTTGGTCGGCACCTACAGGCTGGAGCGCAACGAGGACAAGCTGCCGATCGTCGACGTTTATTCCAATGTCATCGAGGACGACAACGGCAAGGTCTGCTTCCGGTTGGTGGCGCTGGTCGACGTATCTGCCCATGGCGAAGCGGCGGATCAGCGCTCGGTGGAGGAGCGTGTCAGCGAGAAAGACACGCTGCTGCGCGAACTGCAGCACCGGGTGAAGAATAACCTCCAGATGATCACCGCCCTGATACGGCTTGAAAGCCGCAATGCGACTGAGGCCGACCGGAGACGGTTTGAACGGCTCGCCGGTCGCGTCGACGCCCTGGCGATCCTCTACCAGACGCTGACGGCCGACGAGCAGAAGGATGAGGTCGATCTTGGCGTCTATCTCAGCCAGATCGCGTCCGCGGTGATGAGCTCGCATGCAGTCGAGGGGATCCGCCTCGATATGAGGGTGGACACATACCCGGTGTCAATCAACGTCGCCATGCCGGCGGGACTGGTCGTGAACGAATTGCTGACCAATTCGCTAAAACATGCTTTCCAGGGGCGCGAAGGCGGCACGATAACGCTGCACAGCATCGTCGATGGCGACGGCTGCCGGGTCATAGTGGCTGACGACGGAATTGGGCTGCCGGAAGGCGAGACGTGGCCCAAGCCAGGCAAGCTCGGAGCGCTGATCGCGCACTCACTGACCGAGAACGCCAAGGCGCAGCTCGCCGTCGACTCCCGCGCCGGCAAAGGGACGAAGGTGACCATCGTCTTCAAACGATCAGCGGCAGCAAGCTGAAACCCAACGAAGGCAGTTGGCTTCATGTTGCGGCCTACTTTTGTGTTGCGCCCGAACAGCAGCCCCTATTCGATGCGGTTTCGCGCGTCGGTTGCATCGCAGCCCCAGACACGCTACTATACCGTCTCGCGTTCCCGGGGGGGAAGGTGGATGAGCATCGTCCATAGGGTCGGTCCAGTTCTAGATCAGGCGATTGCCGCAGTCCTCAACAGGGCCGGCTATGGCGACATCGTCTCGGTCAAAGCGGCATTAAACCAGGTTCGGCAGGCTGCACCTGGTTTGGTCGCATCCAATGACGATCTGACCGAAGCTATACTCGAAGTCGCTGCTGCTTTGGGCCTGTTGGTGGCTTTCGATGAGCACGAGCAGTATCCGCTCAATCCCGCTTAGTTATCCGGTCACCGCTCGGAAGGTTGTTAGCGAAATAATCCGCCCCTTCATGGAACCCTTTAGTAATCGGCGAGTTGCGTTCAGAGCTAAAGGTGACCGTCATGGCAACCCAAGAGAGCGATCGTGGCTTCCGAGAGTTGGTTCGGAAGATAATCGTCGGAGTCTACGCAAGCGGTTAGAACTGGAGGACGATCAAACCCTGTCGCCGAGCCTGGCCGCATTAGCTTTGAAGCTTCAGAAGGAGCTTGAGCGGCGAGAGCAAGAGGTGGCCGACAAGAACCCCAATCGCCCTGAAGTTCGTCATGGCACCTCGTCCTCTGGACCATGATGGCAAAGCGCGACAGAGCGGTCGTTTCTGCTAGGCCACTCGCGAAACCGCTTGCTGATCCAGGTCGCATCTAGCGAGTCCGAAACGCCAGCGATGGTTCGTTGCCTCACGTCTGCTCTGGTAGAACAAGGTCAGTTTCCCGCCCTCGATCATCACGGTCGAATGGCCGTTTTCCCCAGGCTCACCAGGGTCAAGCACGGGGCCGACCGACACGTAAGGACCCTTGACGTCGTCGGCGACGGCGAAGAATACACGCTGACGACTTCCGCGCGGACCGTCGGGAAGGAAGCAGGTGGCGTTGAGAAGCACGCGACCGTCGGGTAATTCGACCAGTTGGGCGCCCTCGATCCCCCATTCATAGTCCGGATGCTCGCGCGCATTGTGATGGGGCACATCGAGATGATCCAATATCTTGCCGAGTCGTTTCCACGGCCCGAACCAGGAATCGGATTGGCTGCGCGCCAGATAGACGTCAGGCTGCGGCACCCTGGTGAATTTAGGCATGCCTGAATAGACGATGTAGCGCTTGCCGCCGATGATCGCCGGATGGGGATCATAGATCCCGTCCTCATCGGTGTCCGGCAGGGACAATATCGCCGGATTCAGCACCACCCAATGAAAGCCATCATTGGACACAGCATGCTCGCAACGTCCGCCCGACTTCATGAATTCGGTCTGAATAAACATATGGAAGACGCCGCATTCATGAATGACGCCGGGCGCCGCAATGCCCGATCCGGTTACCGCCAAGTCGAGCGCCTCATGCTCAGTCCACGGCCCATAAAGGTCAGGAGCCGTGGCATGTAGTATATTCCAGCTCTCGGTTGTGACAGTGCCGCTGGAACCGAAGACGTGCCAAAGCGCGCCGTCGAACACCGGACAAGGATCCTTCAGATCATCCACGGACTGCGGGTGAAACAACGGAAAGACGTTGGTTTCAAAGTTGAACTTCATTCCTTGCGGCTCTCTCACGGTGGCTGCCTGCATCGACCCATGCGTCGGGCCATCTGTGGCGACCAAAACGAATCATGCGCAGCTCATTAACTCTTATACCTGCGCTCATGAATGGTTGTTGAACGATTGAGCGGATTTCAGCCGTTCTGTGGCAATGCGCCACATTTGGCGAGATCTGAAGCTGCAAGGGCCTCCGCCTTGGCCGAGGCGACATGTCCGCCGGGTGTTGGTAGCAGCGCCGCTTCTCTTCGAACAATTGCGCAAGTGGCCGGCTCGGCGGCTACAGCCAATTAAAATCCGTGGAACAACTTATTCAAATGAAAGTTAGATGTGCGGATGAAGGCTTCATCAGGAGCGTGCTTCGATTAACATATGTTAATCTGGAGAATTACAAGATATAACCAAAGAGGCTTCTTACATGAAAATAGCGGGTGGCAAAAATAATAAAACAAATATCCCCATAAAATCGTCAATTATACTTTGCTTTTCTCACCTCAGGTGGGATTTCGTACACCAACGCCCGCAGCATATTCTAACGCACGCCTCAAAACAGCAGCAGCTAATTTACTTTGAGGAGCCGATCTACGAGGAAATACGCTACCCTTCGATGCGGGTGAACGATCGGTCTGCAAGGATCACAATCGTAACCCCGGTTCTTCCGGCCGGCATTTCCGCAACAAAGGCGGACGCTATCCAGCGCAGATTCGTCGACCAGATCGTCACCTCAACTCCGCATGACCGGCTGACTGTATGGTACTACACGCCCATGGCGCTGCGTTTCAGTGACCATATAGCCTGCGATGTATGCGTCTACGACTGCATGGATGAACTCTCCGCCTTCAAGAACGCGCCGGCAGAGTTGCAGCAGATGGAAAAAGCGCTGTTCCAGCGCGCTGATGTCGTGTTCACGGGCGGGCAGAGTCTGTACGAGGCCAAGCGAAGCCTCCACAAGTCGATTTTTCCCTTCCCCAGCAGCATAGACGTTTCGCATTTTCACAAAGCAAGAGAGCCCGGCGATGACCCTGTAGACCAGACAGACATACCTCACCCGAGAGTGGGCTTCTTCGGCGTGATCGACGAACGGCTCGACATCGAGATGATCGCACAGGCGGCTGCGGCAATGCCCGAAGTGCATTTCGTCATGCTCGGCCCGGTGGTCAAGATCGACCCGCTAAGCCTGCCGCGCGCAAATAACTTACATTGGCTGGGTGCCAAGTCCTACGCCGACCTACCTCGCTATCTCAGGCACTGGAGCGCCGGCTGGATGCCCTTCGCGCTCAATGAGGCGACACGCTATATCAGCCCGACCAAAACTCCTGAGTTCCTGGCCGCCGGACTGCCGGTGGCCTCCACGGCGATTGTGGACGTCGTGCGCACCTATGGTGCCGAAGGCCTGGTCGACATTGTTGACGCCGACGACATCGAAACCAAGCTTCGGTCCCTTCTGTCACGTCCCCGGAATTTCCTGTTGAAGGAGGTCGATGCCTACCTCGCTAACATGTCCTGGGAACGAACGTGGGACGCAATGGCTGCCCATATTCAGCGCGCCTATGCAATGAAAAGCATTGTGCCTTTGCGCCGGGGAGCCTGACCATGTTCGATTGGTTGATTGTCGGCGCCGGCTTCGCTGGCAGCGTGCTCGCCGAACGCATCGCGTCGCAACGGCAGGAAAGCGTCCTGCTCATCGACCGGCGAAATCACATCGGCGGCAACGCTTATGACTGTTACGACGAAGCTGGAATTCTGGTCCACCGCTATGGGCCGCATATATTCCACACCAACGCCCGATCGATCATCGACTATCTCTCGCAATTCACCGAATGGAGGCCTTACGAACATCGCGTACTGTCTTCGGTCGACGGAAAACTGCTGCCGATACCAATCAACCTCGACACGATCAATCGCCTGTACGATCTTGAATTGACGCCCGAGCAGTTGGAGGAGTTCTTCGCATCCCGGCGAGAAACGGTCGAGGAAGTCCGGACCGCCGAAGACGTGGTTGTGAGCACCGTTGGCAGGGAACTCTACGAAAAATTCTTTCGCGGCTATACAAGGAAGCAGTGGGGCGTCGATCCGGCCCAACTAAGCAAGTCCGTGACTGCGCGGGTCCCTACCCGGACCAACCGCGATGATCGCTACTTTGGCGACACTTTCCAGAATATGCCGGCGGGCGGGTATACACGCATGTTCCGGCGCATGCTGGACAACCCAGGGATCAAGATCATGCTGCAGACCGATTATCGCGAAATTCGCGACAAGATCCCCTTTCAGCGGATGATCTACACCGGGCCGATTGATGAATATTTCGACTGGAGCCTTGGTCGTCTGCCTTATCGGTCACTGCGGTTCGAACACGTGACGCTTGATTGCGAGCAGTTTCAGCCGGTCGCCGTTGTCAATTATCCGCAGACGGAAAACTATACCCGCATTACCGAGTACAAGCATCTGACCGGTCAGCAGAGCCCGAAGACCAGCCTGACTTACGAATATCCAACCGATATCGGCGATCCTTATTATCCGGTACCGCGGGCGGAAAACGAGGCGCTGTACAAACGCTATGAAGCACTGGCAGCGGCGTGCCCCGACGTGTGGTTCGTCGGGCGCCTGGCCACGTACCGCTACTACAATATGGATCAGGTTGTCGGTCAGGCTTTGGCGACGTTCGCGCGCATTCAACAGTGCCTTCCGGCAAACGGCACCGTGCAGATGCTTGCGCAGCGGACGACGCTCGGCCAACATTCGGAGCAGTTCCCCACCTACTGACGTGGCCCGTCCCTTCTTCGACCGCTACGAAACACCTGCCGCGAACAATCTGCGCTGGCGATCCAATTCATCGGCAACCGGCTGGCGAAGACTGCGCGAACCGTCGGCATGAATCGTAGAGAACAAGCCGACTTCCGCGTGGCGCGAATTGTCCCAGCCGGGATACGCGGTCACCGGGTACAGACATATACCCTGAACCGGGGCACCACGGCTCATTGCGTCACGGACCTCATCGCAAACATAGTGGAGCCATGCCGGCCGGCCTGATCCTTCAGCGCCTGTCTCGGCGATGAACATGGGCTTTCTGTAGCGCTCTGCGACTTCCACCAACATGTCGGAAAGCGCCCGATGTTCGTGGTGGCCCATCGGTATCGTTGGCCCCCGAAAGTACCATTGGTTGTGCGGATAAAAGTTGAGCCCGATGACGTCGACACAGTCCTCGCTGCCGCCCAATTCAGGCTCGGCACGGCCCGTCAGCATGTCATAGGCTTCAAACTGGCCCTGACGAACATTTTCCGCGCGCCGCTGCTCGGCGCGAGTGCGGTCACGAGGAGCGACATGGATTAGCGGTTCAGCCCAGATGAACCTGCAATCAGGTTCGGCATCCCGCATCGCTTTCACGCCCGCAACCGCTGCCCTCACAAGCTGCCGCTTGAACCATCCCTGCTTCTTCGGCCCCACGCGCGGGAAATAGCCGACCTCTATCGCCCATGCAAAGAATGAGATTTCATTGATGGGACATACTAGGGGAGCTGTCCCTGCAACGGAGCGGTGAACCCGGACAGCCTCAGCGGCGAATCGCACATAGGCCTCGGTGAAGCCTGAGCCACCCTGGTCGACATGATCCGGCGAGCCGTAGTGAAAGATATCCCAGATGACCTGCACCCCGGCGGCCTGAGCTGCTTCGATCATCGATATCCAACCCGACCAATCGAAAACTCCTGGCGCTGTTTCAATCAGGTGCCAGCGCAAGCCGTCGCGAATCGTGCGAAGCCCAAGGGCAGCACAACTGCGATAGTCGCCGAGGGCGTGCGTGTCGTGTGCGGTCGCGCGGATCAAATCGAGGCGCACTCCGTCGCCGCGCCGATGCGATGAACACTCGAAACCAGCCATGAAGAAGCTGGCAAACGCGGACCGGTACTCGCCTGGCGGACGCGCCGGATTGCTGCTCATACGTGCAACCCCTCGGCCAGGGCTCGCGCCGGCGCTCCCGCCGGGCGGCCGGCGATTGCCAGTCTCGACCGCCACAATTTCCTTCGGGCCTCCATCACGTCGTCCCCTGAGCGGTAAATGCCGTGCAAGCGTAGACTGTTGACCAAGCAAGCGTGAGCGGAGCCGAGTCCAGGTGTTGCCGGTGAGCAGACGTTGACCTCAGGATGAAAGACTGGCGCTCTGAAGCCGCGCCTCGCCAATCCGTTGTCGGGCTGGATGATGGAATCCGAGGAAGGAGAAGATCGCACGCACGACAACTATAAAGCTGATGAGATGAAAGCACACGCAATCTCCCCCACAATCCTACCGAACTTGCCTGGGACCGTGAGGTTCCCCTTCGGCTGAAGTTTGTCTGGTCGGGCAGACGACCGCCAACCTGGAATTCTGCCCTTGTCGACGAAGCGACGCACGACACTTCCGCTCCCTCGTCATGTCCGCAGCGAGGGTTCTCACATCGCTATCAGAATCGAGCGTGCGTTCTGCGCCTGCAACTTCTCTGGGTGATCGGTCGACATCACCAGCTCCGCGCCGCTCTTGAGGTAAGGCGCCGCTGCGTCGAGACAGGGCATCGATTTACTGCAAAATGGGGCGAAAGGAGCATTGGCCTGCCAAGCCCGGCGAAACATTTTGCCACCGCGGCAGTTATACTGCTCCGCGGACGAAATTCGAGCATGCCTTGAACGACATTAGATTGGCGATACCGCTGGTCGGCGAAGTGGAAGACTCCGCGCCGAGATCGGCTGCGGGCCTGCCTTGGATCAAGATAGCCGGTTCCTATTTCGTCACCGAGGACGGCGAGGCATGGACGCCGATCGGCCAGAATGATGCGGTAAGCTGGCCCGAACTCAATGGTCTGTTCCGGCGCGCCGATATGGCCGGCGTGGAAGATCATCTCCGTTGGCTGAAGGAAAGCGGCGTCACCTGCCTCAGGCTGATGCTGGAATACGCCCAGGTTCGCCACCGCTACTTCGAGAAGCCGCAGGGCCGCTTCGTCCCGGCGATGGTGCAACTGTGGGACGACCTCTTCCGTCTTTGCGAAAGACAGGGCTTGAGAATCCTGCTCACCCCCTTTGATACGTTCTGGCAGTGGCTCCACTGGCGCCACCATCCCTACAACCGCCACAACGGAGGCGTGCTGGACCACCCGTCGCGATTCCTGGTCTGCGCCGATACGCGCCGGGCGATCAAGGCGAGACTGGAATTCGTGGTTCGCAAATGGAGCGGCAGCGGAGCCCTTTTCGCATGGGACCTCTGGAACGAGATCCATCCCGAGCAGGCTCAGGGCAGCGCGGATGGCTTCGGCGCCTTCATCCATGATCTTAGCGATTTTGTGCGCCGCCTGGAAACGTCACTTTACGGCCGCTCTCACCCGCAGACAGTTTCGCTGTTCGGACCTGAGCTTCGCTGGCGGCCCAAAATGCCGCTGGCGGCGCCGATCTTCCGTCACCCCGACCTCGATTTCGCCTCCCTGCATCTCTATGAGGAGGGCACAATTGACGACCCCAGTAACACGGTGGCGCCGGCGCTCGGCATGGCGCGAATCGTCGGACAGGCTCTGGGTGAAATTCATGACGGCCGCCCTTTTCTCGATTCCGAGCACGGCCCGATCCACTCGTTCAAAGACAAGAAGATCACGCTTCCTGAACCTTTCGACGACGAATATTTCCGCCATTTGCAATGGGCTCACCTGGCGGCGGGGGGTGCCGGTGGCGGCATGCGGTGGCCGAACCGCACCCCGCACGTGCTCACCCCCGGCATGCGGCGGGCGCAGCGTTCGCTGGCCGACTTCCTGCCCCTGATCGATTGGGTTTCGTTCCGGCGTGCCCATCTCGGCGACAAGATGCGGGTTTCCGGACCCGACATCGCGCCGGTCGCCTGCGGCGACGATTGCCAGGCAGTGGTCTGGCTGGTTCGCAACGACACGATCGGGCGAAACGGCATGCTGCGTGCCCGCACTGCGCCCATTCCTGCCGTCCTGGAGCTGCCCGGGTTGGCTCGCGGCACCTATCGCGTCATCGCCTGGGACACCGCGGCCGGCAGGCAAACAGCGGAATGGCAGGCGAATTCGGATGGCTGGCTGAAACTTGATGTGCCGCCGTTCTCCGCAGATGTCGCGCTTGCCGTCCACCGGATCTAGGGAGGCAACTCGCGCGATGCCGTTCAGTGATCTCGCGTCGCCCTAGACAAAGTCGATAGAGGCGGAAGCTGTCCCAGACATTTCCGACCGTGGCATGCAAGTCAAAGCTTTGGTCCTTCGTCATGGCGATGGCGGCCACTCACCCTGCCAGTTTTTTTAACGGAGGCGGGAACATGGATGCTGCCTCGCGGTTGGATCCCGGGTAGCTAATTCGCAGCCTGAGGAAAGCGGCCGAACCCGCTTTCTTAAAAGAAGCAGTAATTCCGCAACCCCGTTCCGTGACATGCGAATTGCCGCGGGAGTTGCTGCGACGCCGCGAACCGCCCCTATCGGAGATTACGCATGCGAGCGCTGGTTTGGCATGGAAAAGAAGACATACGTTGCGACGAGGTTACCGACCCCGAAATCGAGGACCCGCGCGACGCCATTGTCAAGGTGACGAGCTGCGCGATCTGCGGCTCGGACCTGCATCTCTATCACAACCTCATTCCGGCAATTCTGCCCGGCGACATTATGGGCCACGAAATGATGGGTGAGGTGGTGGAAGTTGGATCCGGGGTAATCGGCGCGCTTAGGACGGGAGACCGCATCGTCGTCCCCTTCACCATCATTTGCGGGGAATGTGACCAGTGCAAGCGCAAGAACTTTTCGGTCTGCGAACGAACCAACCGCAACAAGAATATCGCCGACAAGGCGTTCGGTCACACGACGGCCGGGCTGTTTGGGTATACCCATCTGACCGGCGGTTACCCGGGCGGTCAAGCCGAGTATGTTCGCGTGCCATTTGCCGATGCAACGCACATCAAGGTACCGGTCGGGCTCTCCGATGAGCAGGTCCTTTTCCTTGGCGACATATTGCCAACTGGCTGGCAGGCTGCTGTTCAGTGCGAGATCGAACCGTCCGATACCGTAGCGGTTTGGGGCTGTGGCCCAGTGGGGCAGATGGCAATCCGCAGCGCCATTCTTCTCGGTGCCACCCAGGTCGTGGCGATAGATTGCCTGCCCGAACGCCTATCCATGGCCGGAGCAGGCGGCGCGGTCACCATCAACTTCCTGGAGGAGAGCGTTGTTGAAAGGCTGAACGAGCTTACAGGCGGCAAAGGGCCAGACAAATGCATCGACGCGATCGGGATGGAAAGTCACGTGTCCTTTCGTCAACTAGACACCGTTTATGACCGCGCGAAGCAGATGATGATGATGGAAAACGATCGGCCCCACGTGCTGCGTGAAATGATCTATGTCTGCAGGCCAGCCGGCGTCATCTCAATCGCGGGCGTGTATAGCGGGTTCGTCGACAAGATCCCGATGGGCCAAGCGATGAACAAGGGCCTGACCTTCAGGATGGGCCAGACGCATGTGAACCGCTGGACCGACGATCTACTGCGCCGCATCGAAGAAGGTCAGATCGACCCGTCGTTTGTCATCACCCACACTGCCGGGCTCGAACAAGGACCCGAGATGTACAAGATCTTTCGCGACAAGCAGGACAGTTGCGTCAAAGTCGTACTGAAGCCATAGGATCAGTGTCATGAACATGCTTAGCAAATTAGGCAATCTCAGCAGACGGCCAAGCGACCCAAGGGTCGTAAAATCTGGCCCGAAGGCGCTCGCGCCCTCCGATATGGTAGCGCGCAAACTCGGATGGTTCAGCATTGCGCTTGGCATTGCCGAACTCATAGCCTCCGAGCGCATCGCCCGCGCATTCGGCTTGCCTGGCAAGGGAGGCGTGATCCGTGCCTACGGAGCGCGAGAAGTCAGCAGCGGCATTCTGTCCTTGTCGGTGGACAAACAGTCGGGACTTTGGAGCCGTGTGGCCGGTGATGGGCTCGACATCGCAACACTCCTATGGGCGTTCCGGCATGACAATCCAAAACGTGGCAACGTCGGACTTGCATTGGTGCTCGTTGCCGGTGTGACACTCATCGATTTATTGACCGCGCAAAAGGTAAGCGCCCGGCACGCTCGCGGCCGCCGGCAAGCCCAGGATTTTAGTAACCGCAGCGGTTTCCCGCGCGGTCTTGAAGCTGTGCGGGGCCTTGCACGTAAAGACATGTGACCTGCCTGCCAGAATTGAGCGGTGGCTAACTGGCGCGAACCTGATCTCCTTGTCTCGGCGTCCCCGCCGAACGCCCGGCGCTGATTGCGCAGATACTTTGACCTATCCGGAACCGCAATTTCAGGAGATCGTTGCTCCAGGCAACAGGCATTGCCGCATGCCGTGCCTGTTGCGGGGTGCACCGTTCCAAACGGCAGGCTAAGCTACGGCTATGCCAGCGACCCAAGAGTGTGACATCCGGGCTAGCCGGGCATGATGCCGGTCCCAGGCTGCAGAAATAGGCAGTTTGACGGGTGATGCTGTCTGCCCCCGTCGTCACATCCTGCGTCGCAGCGCGGTCAGCCGCCAGTAGTCTGATCTGATCGACCAAGTCCCTTCTTTGTAGCGAGTTTTTGCTTTTCTTTCAGCAGCCGAACGATCGCGTCGACAGGCGGCGCAAGGTCGGGCGGCGACTTGCTGTTCGAGCGCCACAAGTATCCAAGGAATGTTCTCAGTATGCGCATTGTCGTTACCTCCTGGACCACCAAACTTGGCTTGGGCGTTGTTGTTCCTGAACGGCAGGCCAAGCGCCCCTGTCCAGGGGCGAACTCACCACGTGGCAAGCAGGCGGCTGGAGTCTTGGACGGGATAGCGGTTCTGGAACTCTTTCCTCCAGAACTCAGCCGTGATCGCTCCCGGTTGCGGACGCTCTTTTATTCTTCCGACCTGGAACTCGGGGAGACGGTCGAGGAGGCTTGGCTGAATAGACCGAGGGCAGGTTCTGGCGGTTGGCAGGGGCGCAGGTGCCTTGGCGATCACCGAAAGCTGAAGGAGCGGTGCGTCCCGCCCCTCCGAATGGCGCTACTGGGCCGCATGTTCGACTGCCCAAAAGGTCGAGGCTCAATCTGGAAAACGACGTGAAGTGCTCGCGTCTCGGATTGTGGCAAATTGCATGGCAGAAGGGCGGACGAGTAGAGCTTCTTTGCGAGACGACCGTTAGGACGGGCTTGTCAGCAGGCGGTTTGTCTTTCGTTTGGGTTGGGCAGCACTTTGACCTTGTGATGAACCCCTCTCCGATCAGCCCGCGTCCTTCCCATTCCCTCGGGGCGCGGGCTTCTTGTTTTTGTTGGGTGGCCCGTGGAGCGGCGCGGCTAAATGCGCGGCTTTTTTGTTTCCGTGTGGAACTTAGGCGCGGACTGAAAGTTTCATTCGTGCAGCTGCGACATGGATGACTCCCGATGAGCCCGCGTCCTTTTTTCCCGAAGGGCGCGGACTTTCTTTCGTGCACAGACACCGGGCGGGTCACGTTTCGCGACATGCAGCGAAATGGCCGCTTGCGCGCCGCCTCAATCGCTCGCATTCCTCCGGAAAGTGCTGAGCAAAACGCACGATGGCAACTTGATGGCAAGTGTATCCCCTCACGAAGTTGCCGGCCGGTTGCGCCGCTGCTGGACGAGGTTATTGGGCGTCACTTCCGGTGACTATCGCGTGCGCTTCGCCCAGCCACAGCTTCCAACCTGTAGTGAATGGATGGAACACAATCTTGCTGTCCAGGATGACGAAGCTGTCAGCGCCGTCGGTGGCGTCGAATCTTGACGAAGTGGCAGACCAGGTCAACCAGATTCGAATTGGCAGTCAAGAGGACCATCCTCAGATAGTTGCGCCTGGGATCCTCCTCGAGATCGCCTGCGGCGCGGGGGCTCAGATGGTCTTCGAAAACCTGCTCTACGGATCGGGCACGCTCCGTTTGTCTCTCCGCTGCCAAACTGAAGGTGTTGCGGCTTGTTCCTTTACGTCGACAACGGAACGCAGTCACTCTCGGATTCGTTGCAATGTATGAGCAATGTTGGACACAGGTCGGGTCAAGCTTCGAACGATCAGGGCCGCATTTCAGAATTGCCCGAGAGGATCGAAAGGATGAGCTCTCGAAATCGCTGCATCATCGTGGTCGGAGCCTCGGCTGGCGGCGTCGAGGCTCTGAAGCGGCTCGCGACCTATCTACCGCCCGATCTTACGCGGCTGTCTTCGTGGTGCTCCACGTGGGCCAGACGAGCTATCTCCCGGAGATCCTTGATCGGGCTGGCCCTCTCAGGGC
>NZ_JBVVQV010000036.1:0-53805 GCF_055811235.1 Mesorhizobium sp. WSM4810
AAGATGCTGCATCTCAAGGGCATCTATGGCCGCGAAATGTTCGAGACCTGGTACAAGATGATCGCGCTGGTGCAGGGGCCGCTCGATGTCAGTGGGCTGATCACCCACCGCATCGGCGTGGACGACTTCCAGACCGGCTTCGAGGCGATGAAGAGCGGCAATTCCGGCAAGGTGGTGATGGACTGGTGAGTGTTGGCCGGGTGCCGTTCCGGAAACGTTGGAGGGGTGGGAAGGATCGCTGCGTAGCAGTTTCATAGCTGCGTCGTTGATCTATCCAATGCCCCCTTAAGTGCCGCCATTCCTTCCGTGACCGCCGCTCGCTCGCTCGCGTTCAGCCTTCCCAGCAAGTCCCGCTCGAACGCTTTTGCCAACGGCACCATCTCGCGATAGGCGGCTAGGCCCGCGTTGGTCAGCGTCAGGTGCTCGACACGGCGGTCTTTTTCATCAGGTTTTCGCGTCAGCCAGCGGCGCCGTTCGAGCTCGGCGACGGCGCGCGAAACCTTGGTCTTGTGCATGGCCGATTGTTCGCCGAGCGCTGTTGCCGTCATCGTGCCGTGCTGGCCGAGACCGGCCAGCGTGCGCCATTCGGGCCGCGTCAGGCCGTGGCGGTCCTTGTAAACCCTGGAAAATTCGCGGCTGACAGCATCGGCAAGGCGATAGAGCCGGTAGGGCAGGAAGCTTTCAAGTTCGAGGGTGTCAGCCTCCATGGTCTGCTCCATCACGATTGATAGTTACATTTTCGATGGTTACAAATGAAACCAATTTGGTCAATCCAGGGAGGATGCCATGGCCTTTTCCTACATGCCGGGGTTCGGCAACGACTTCGAAACCGAGACTTTGCCCGGTTCGCTGCCGCAAGGGCGGAATTCGCCGCAGCGGCCGGCCTACGGCCTTTATGCCGAGCAGCTTTCGGGCTCGCCCTTCACCGCGCCACGCGGCACCAATGAGCGTTCCTGGCTTTATCGCATCAGGCCGAGCGTCAGGCACACCGGCCGCTTCAAGGTGGCGGATTATCCGCTGTGGAAAAGCGCGCCGAATGTCGGCGATTACGAACTGGCGCTTGGCCAGTACCGCTGGAACCCGGTGCCGATGCCGAAGGAACCCACCGACTTCATTGCCGGCATGCGCTCGATCACCACCGCCGGCGACGTGCTCGGCCAGACCGGCATGGCCGCCCATGTCTATGTCGCCAACCGATCGATGGCCGACGACCATTTCTTCAACGCCGACGGCGAGTTGCTTATCGTGCCGCAAGTGGGCGCGCTGCGCTTCGTCACCGAGATGGGCGTCATCGAATTGCGACCGGGCGAGATCGCCGTGCTGCCGCGCGGCCTCGTGTTCAAGGTCGAACTGGTCGATGAAACAGTGCGCGGCTATGTCTGCGAGAACTACGGCGCCAAGCTGACGCTGCCGGATCGTGGCCCGATCGGCGCCAATTGCCTGGCCAATCCGCGCGATTTCAAGACGCCTTGCGCCTGGTTCGAGGACAAGGAGACGCCGTGCCGGCTGATCGTGAAATGGTGCGGCCAGTTTCATGTCACCGAACTCGATCATTCGCCGCTGGATGTGGTGGCGTGGCACGGCAACTACTCGCCCTACAAATATGATCTGGCAACGTTTTCGCCGGTCGGCGCCATCCTGTTCGACCATCCCGATCCGTCGATCTTCACGGTGCTGACCGCGCCGAGCGGCGAAGAGGGCACCGCCAACATCGACTTCGTCATCTTCCCGCCGCGCTGGCTGGTGGCCGAAAACACGTTTCGCCCGCCCTGGTATCACCGCAACATCATGAGCGAGTTCATGGGCCTGATCCACGGCCAGTACGACGCCAAGGAAGAGGGTTTCGTTCCCGGTGGCATCAGCCTGCACAATCTGATGCTGGCCCACGGGCCTGACGCAACAGGTTTTGAAAAAGCCTTCCACGCGGATCTGAAACCGGTCAAGCTCGACAACACCATGGCCTTCATGTTCGAGACGCGATTCCCACAGATGCTGACCCGCTACGCCGCCGAGGTTGAAACCCGGCAGGACAATTACATCGACTGCTGGGCCGATCTGAAGAAGCGCTTCAACGGCACGCCCGAGGGCGACTGGTCTTGAGCGCTGATCCAATGCGGGATCGGCTGGTGCTGCTGGGCTCGAAGGGCGGCCCGGCGCTCCGGCCGGGCGGTCGGTGGCCGAGTTCGTCGCTGCTGATATTCGGCGGACGTACCATTGTCGTGGATTGCGGGCTTGGCGTGACGCACGGGCTGGCCGAGACCGGCATCAGCCTGAAGTCGCTCGACCTGGTCTTCATCACGCATCTGCATTCCGACCATGTGCTGGAACTCGGTCCGCTGATCCACACCGCCTGGACGGCGGGTCTGGCGACACCGGTCACCGTGTTCGGCCCGCCCGGCACCTGCCATTACTGGCAGCGCTTTTGCCAGGCGATGGAATTCGACATCGAGATACGCATAGTCGACGAAGGCCGGCCTGATATCGCAGATTTGGTTTCGATCATCGAGTTCGGCGAAGGCCGGGTGATGGAGGAGCGCGGCCTGAAGGTTTTGGCGCTACGCGTCGACCATCCGCCGGTGAACGACTGCTTTGCGCTGCGCTTCGAGCATGCCGGACAGAGCGTGGTGTTTTCCGCCGATACGGCGTTCTTTCCGCCATTGGCGGATTTCGCCAAAGGCGCCGACATTCTCGTCCATGAAGCCATGCTGGAAGACGGCATCGAGCGGCTCGTCGCGAAAACCGGCAATGGCGCGCGGCTGAGGGAGCATCTGCTCGCCAGCCATAGTTTTGCTGAGGAAGCGGGGCGCATCGCCAGTGACGCAGGAGCCAAAAGACTGGTGCTCAACCACCTCATCCCGGCCGATGATCCCGAGATCGGCGAGGCCGACTGGATCGCCGCCGTCAGGAAAACATGGGCCGGAGACTTGACGATTGCCCACGACGGCCTTGTTGTGGGACTGGAGCATGATCCCGAACCGAAGGACCGCGTTAGCGAAAAGTGAGAACCGGTTTTCGGAAGAGATCATAAGAACAAAATTCAAAGCGGCACCAAAGCCGCATCAGGAGAGGAAACCGCATGAAGCTTGCCACATTGAAGGACGGGACGCGCGACGGAAAGCTGGTCGTCGTCTCGCGCGACCTGACGCGGTTCACCGATGCCTCGTTTCTGGTGCCGACGCTGCAGTCGGCGCTCGACGACTGGAACCGGATCGCGCCGCATCTGGCGACAATAGCGGAATCGCTGGAGAACAATGCGGTGCCGTCAGCGCGCTTTCACGAGCATGATGCCCATTCGCCGTTGCCGCGCGCCTACCAGTGGGCCGATGGCTCTGCCTATGTGAATCATGTCGAACTGGTGCGGAAGGCGCGCGGCGCCGAGATGCCGGCAAGCTTCTGGACCGATCCGCTGATCTACCAGGGTGGTTCGGACAGTTTCATCGCGCCGCGTGATCCGATCCGCACGGTCGACGAGGCTCTTGGCGTCGACATGGAAGGGGAAGTCGCTGTCGTCGTCGACGATGTGCCGATAGGCGCAAGCCTCGATGCGGCAAGAGCCGCGATCCGGCTGGTCATGCTGGTCAATGACGTCACGCTGCGCTCCCTCACCGCGCCAGAGCTTGCCAAGGGCTTCGGCTTCTTCCAATCAAAGCCGTCCTCGGCGTTTTCGCCCGTCGCGGTGACGCCGGACGAACTTGGCGAGGCCTGGGATGGCGGCAAGGTCAACCTGCCGCTGCTGGTCGATCTCAACGGCAAGCCGTTCGGCCGCGCCAACGCCGGCGTGGACATGACATTCGATTTTCCGGCGCTGATTGTGCATGCCGCGAAAACCCGGCCGCTGGCCGCCGGCACCATCATCGGTTCGGGCACGGTCTCCAACAAGCTCGACGGCGGGCCTGGCAAGCCTGCCTCGGCGGGCGGCGCCGGCTATTCCTGCATAGCCGAGTTGCGCATGATCGAGACCATCGAGGCTGGCGAACCGACAACCCCGTTCCTGGGCCTTGGCGACATTGTGCGCATCGAGATGAAGGACAGGATCGGACATTCGATTTTTGGTGCGATCGAGCAGAAGGTCGAGAAATACATCAGGTAAGATTGCACTGGGAGGACGTCTGAAACGATGAACCTGCTGGACCATTTCAGCCGCATGGCGCGCAACAATCTCTGGTCGAACGACCGGCTCTATCGCGCCGTGCTGCAGCTTGAGCCCGGCGAATTCGAAGCCGAGCGAACCAGCTTCTTCCCGTCGATCATGGCAACGCTCAACCACATCCTGGCGGTCGATCATCTCTATCTCGATTTTCTCGAAGAGGGCGACCTTGGCGCCGCGGCCCATGACGATTTCGTGCCGTTCGATGAACCACAAGCGCTGTTTGACGCCCAGGGCGCATCCGACCGGCGACTGATCGCCTTTTGCGATCATTTGTCGGCGGCCGATCTCGACCGCCGTGTCATCACCGACCGGCGCGAGGACGGAAAAATACCGGAGCGCATCAGCGGTCTGCTCGCCCACCTCTTCATCCACGACATCCATCATCGCGGCCAGGTGCACGCCATGCTGTCCGGCACCTCGGTAAAGCCGCCGCAGCTCGACGAATTCTTCCTCGACTATGATCTGAAGCTGAGGAGAGCGGAGGTCGAGCGGTTGGCGATTGATGGCGGCAATTAATTGTAGTTACGAAAATTCTTGACTTAATTATTGTAGGTACATAAATTTCGGATGAAGATCGTCTGGGACGAACCGAAACGGTTGGCCAACATCGAAAAGCACGGGTTGGATTTTGCCACACTGGATGAGGAATTTTTCCTTACGTCAACGATCCGTGCGGCCAAAGCTGATCGTCTCATGGCAATTGGTCGGATGATTGACGGGATCGTTGCCGTGATCTTTGCCCGGCTCGGCTCCGAGGGCATCTCGATCATTTCGATGCGCCCGGCCAACCCGGCTGAAAGAAGATTGTACAATGACAAAACCTAAGCTGCAGACAAAATTCGAACCGGGGCGCGGCTACAGCAAGGAAGATTGGGATGCCGTTTCGGACAATCCGGAATGGACAGAGGAGGATTTTCGAAACGCTCGTCCCTTCGCTGAAGTATTTCCGGACCTCGCCGAAAGCATTCGCCGTTCGCGCGGGCGGCCGGCGCTCGACAATCCCAAGAAACAGGTGACGCTGCGCCTCGACAGCGATGTGGTCGCTCGCTTTCGCGCCGGCGGTCCCGGCTGGCAGAGCCGGATTAACGACATTCTGCGCAAGGCCGCCGGCTTGCCCAAATAGGCGTCGCCTCACTCCGCCGCCTGCACCTTCAGCACGCCGCGCTTGATCTGGTCCTGCTCGATCGATTCGAACAGCGCGCGGAAATTGCCCTCGCCAAAACCCTCGTCGCCCTTCCTCTGGATGAATTCGAAGAAGATCGGCCCGATTACGGTTTTCGAGAAGATCTGCAGCAGGATCTTGGTCGTGCCGCCGTCAACCACGCCTTCGCCGTCGATCAGGATGCCGTGCTTTTTCATCCGCTCGATCGGCTCATCATGGCCGTGCACGCGGGCATGAGACATCTCGTAATAGGTTTCCGGCGGACCGGGCATGAACTTCAGCCCGTTGGCTGCCAGCCTGTCGGTGGCGCCGTAGATCTCGTCCGTGCCGACAGCGATGTGCTGGATGCCTTCGCCATTATACTTCTTCAGATATTCGGCTATCTGGCTGGTGTCGTCCTTGGACTCGTTGAGCGGGATGCGGATCTTGCCGCAGGGCGAGGTGATCGCGCGGCTGACCAGGCCGGTGATCTTGCCGTCGATGTCGAAGAAATGGATCTGCTTGAAGCCGAACAGGTCACGATAGAAATCCCACCATTTGTCCATATTGCCGCGATAGACATTGTGGGTGAGGTGGTCGAGATAATAGAAGCCGACGCCTTCCGGCTTCGGGTCGGGCTCGCCCAGCCAGTCGAATTCGGCTTCGTAGGCCGAGCCTTTGTCGCCGTAGACCTCGATGAAATAAAGCAGCGAGCCGCCAATGCCTGATATCGCCGGCACATCGAGCGCCTTGTCGGCGCCTTCATAGGGTGTGGCGCCTTTGGCGACAGCATGGTCGAACGCGTGCTTGGCATCGACCACCCGCCAGGCCATCGAGGAAGCGCAGGGGCCGTGCTTGTCGACGAATTTCATCGCATGCGAGCCGGGTTCGGCATTGACGACATAGTTGATGTCGCCCTGCCGCCAGACGGTGATGTTCTTGGTGCGGTGCTTGGCTACCGGTACATAGCCCATGCGGGTAAAAAGCTCGGCGAGCTTTTCCGGTTCGGGATGCGCGAACTCGACGAATTCGAAGCCGTCGGTGCCGGCGGGATTGGCCTTGCTGATCGTTGCGGGCGGTGCATCGTGCGGGAAGGGACCCATGGTGTTGTCCTCCTAAGCTGCTTGGCCGCAAAGGGCCATTTTGACGCTACTATAGCGCGGAGCAGGCGCATGGTGCTTGCATTCAAACGCTTTAAACGAATAAATCATGCGGGAATTGTGCATGGTGGATGAAAAAATCATGGATGAGGCGCGCATAGACCAGTTTGACCGCAAGATAATGGCTCTCTTGCAGGGCGACGCACGGCTGACCAACAACGATTTGTCGGAACGGGTGAACCTGTCGGCGTCGCAATGTTCGCGCCGCCGCCAGAGGCTGGAGGAGGACGGCTATATCAGGGGCTATCGCGCGGTGCTCGACCGCGACAAGCTCGGCTTCTCACTGGTCAACGTCATCTCGGTGACGCTCGCCACCCACAACCGTGACAATGCGCGGCGCTTCGGCGAGTTGGTGGCGCGGTTGCCGCAGGTGCAGGAGGCGCACGCGCTGACCGGCGAGATGGATTACATCCTGAAAGTGGTGACGCCCGACCTGAAATCGCTGTCGGAATTCGTCAACGGCGTGCTCCTGCCGCACGAATCCGTGCAGCATGTGAAGACGGCGATCGTGCTGGAAACGCTGAAGGAAACCGGCGCGCTGCCGATTTAGCCCTTCGACTGCTGGATCAGCCCAAAAAGGTTGGTGCAGCGTGCGCCGGAACGGCAATAGGCGAACACCGGGCCTTCGAGCTCATCGAGCGCCTCAGCCTGGTCCTCGACATTTTGGGCGGTGATCTGGCCGCTGACGACCGGGATGTAGCGAAAGGTAAGCCCGGCGGCTTCGACTGCCGCTTTGACGGTGTCCGCCGAAGGCTGGCCGGGCTGCTCGTCATCAGGCCGGTTGCAGATGACGCTCTTGAAGCCGGCGGCCTTGATGGCGGCGACTTCTTCGGGCTGGATCTGGCCGGAGACCGAATAGTCCTCGGTGATCTGACGATATTCCATATTTCCTCGCAAAACTGGTTTGGCCGCAGTCTTTAAGACTCCCCGACGAGATCGGCAATCCGCGCAGAATGAAATCCCACTGCGCAGATAGTTATTTTCGACGGAGAATCCAACAGAGCCGGCGCGGCCCGGCTGGCCAGGAAGGCATCAGCTTCCGAGGATCGCGCCTTTGATCTGGGCGATGTTGTTGTGCATCAGGTCGATATAGGTCGATGCCGGGCCGTCGGGTTGCGACAGCGCATCCGAATAAAGCGTGCCGCCAACCTTGGTGCCGGTCTCGCTGGCGATCTGCTCGATCAGCCGCGCGTTGGTGATGTTCTCGATGAAGACCGCCGCCGCCTTGTCCTGCTTCACCTGGCTGACCAGCTTGGCGACGTCGGCAGCGGACGGCTCCGACTCGGTCGACACCCCTTCGGGCGCCAGGAAGGTGAGGCCATAGGCCTTCTCGAAATAGCCGAAGGCGTCATGCGAGGTGATGACGACGCGCTTCTCTTCCGGGATCGACTGGATCGCCGCCTGCACTTCGCCCTCAAGCACGTCGAGTTTCTCGGTATAGGCGGCGGCATTGGCCTTGTAGCTGTCGCAACCCCCAGCGTCGGCGGTGCAGAAGGCATCGGCGATGTTCTTCACATAGATCTTGGCGTTGGCGATCGACTGGAAGGCATGCGGATCGGTCTCGCCATTAGTATGGGCGCCTTCAGCGGCGTCGGCATCGGCGAATTCGGGTTTGAAGTTGATCGGCGTGACGCCCCTGGTCAAAACGGCGATCGTCGCCTTGGAGGCACTGGCGTCGACCAGGCGCTGCAAAAAGCCTTCGAAATGCAGGCCGTTGACCAGCACCACATCCGCACCCGCCATCGCCACCGCGTCAGCCGGGCTCGGCTCGTAGACATGGGCATCGCCATCCGGCCCGACGATGGTGGTCAGATTGATCCGGTCGCCGCCGACATTTTTGGCGAAATCGGCAATGATCGTGAAGCTGGCGACCACTTTCAACGGCTCCGCGAGGGCCGACGACGCGCCAAAGGCTGACAATGTCATAACGCCCACTGCCAGGGCGGCGCGGATCGATTTCAGCATGGACAGCACTCCTTTGGGATCAGGCGGTTCTGTGGCGGTGATGGATAATGCGGGCGCGCAGGATGCCGCGCGTGCCGAACAGGATCGAGGCAAAATAGACAACGCCGGCCGACAGGATGATGGCCGGGCCGGAAGGCAGCGACACGTGGTAGGACAAAAGCAGCCCGGCGACGCAAGAGGCAAAGCCGATCAGCACCGCCAGCACGCACATCGGCTCGACGCGCATGGTCCAGAAGCGGGCGGCAGCCGCAGGCAGCATCATCAGCCCGACCGATAGCAGCGTGCCGAGCGCCTGGAAGCCGCCGACCAGGTTGAGCACAACGAGGCCGAGGAAGATGAAATGCACCGGGCTGCCCAGCCGGCTGACCGAACGCAGGAACAGCGGGTCGAGACATTCGGCGACGAGCGCCCGCCAGAAGATGGCGAGGCTGACCAGCGTGACCAACACGATGCCGCCGATCAGTGTCAGCGCTTCATTGTTGAGCGCAAGCACGGTGCCGAACAGCACATGCATGAGATCGACGCTGGAGCCGCGGATCGATACCATCAGCACGCCGATCGCCAGCGAAATCAGGTAGAAGGCCGCCATCGAAGCGTCCTCGCGCTGGATGGTGAAGCGCGAGACGGCGCCGGCGCCGAGCGCGACGATGATGCCGGCAATCAGCCCGCCGATGGTCATCGGCAGGATTTCCAGCCCATAAAACAGGAAACCGGCGGCAGCACCCGGCAGGATGGCGTGGGCCATGGCGTCGCCGGAAAGGCTCATGCGCCGCAACATCAGGAACACGCCGACCGGGCAGGCGCCGAGCGACAGCATCAGCGAGCCGGCAAGCGCCCGCTGCATGAAGGCGAATTCGGCGAACGGAGCAACGAGAAGACCGTAGAGCGTGTCCATCATGCTGCCCGCGGCCCGGAGCCGTGATGATGGTCGTGCGCATGGTTGTGCCCAGGGTCGTGCCCGGGGCCGTGACCGTGATCACCGTGTTTGTCCGGCTCGCACCAGGGCGCGTTCTCCTCCCAGGCTTCGTGGAAGCGGCGCGCGCGCAACAGGTTTTCCGGCCGCAGTGTTTCCCTGGTTTCGCCCCAGGCGATTGGCTGGCGCGCCAGCAGCAGCGTCTCGGGGAAGTTCTGGCGCACCAGTTCCAGATCGTGGACGACAACCAGGATCGTGCGTTCCTCGCCATGCCAGCGCTTGATTAGTGCGATCAGGTCGCCGACGGTCTTGGTATCGACGGCGTTGAACGGTTCGTCGAGCAGAATGAGATCGGCGTCCTGCAGCAGCACGCGAGCGAACAGCGTGCGCTGCAGCTGGCCGCCCGACAGCGTGTCGATCGGGCGCTTCTCGAAGCCGCCGAGGCCGACGGCCATCAGCGCCTGGCTGACCGATTCGCGATCTTCCCTAGTGTAGCGGCCGAGCAGCCCGCGCCGTGGCCACAGGCCGAGCGAAACCAGATCAACGACCCGGGCGGGAAAGGAGCGGTCGAGTTCCGACTGTTGCGGCAGATAGGCGGCGCGCACGCCGGGCGCCCGGACAACCGTGCCGGCCATCGGCTTCAACACGCCGACGATACCCTTCATCAGGGTCGACTTGCCCGATCCATTGGCGCCGACGACTGCTGTCAGCGACCCGCGGCGGATTGTGCCATCGAGATGATGGATCGCCGGATGGCTGTTGTAGCCCAGCGTCAGGTCGCGGAATGTCAGGCAGGTTTTGGTCATGTGACGATCCGTGGGACACCACTAGTACGGCAGCGGGGTGGATATGTGATGTTATTACATTAGTCAACAAGTCAATCCGGCGGAATTGCGGCGACCGGAGCAATTTGCGTGTGCCTATTTTCGCCCCACGCCTGCTGGCTCAAGAGGATTCGCTCATGCAACCTTGCCGCCAGCGAACCGCGACTCTAAAGAGGCGCGACCCACAAAGGAAGGAAACGTCCAATGAGCATTCGTCGCATCGATGTTGGCCCACGCATGAGCCAGATCGTCATCCATGGCAACACCGTCTATCTGGCTGGTCAGGTCGGCGAACCAGGCGGAAACGTCGGCACCCAGACCAGGGACATCCTGGCGGCCATCGACGAATTGCTGGCCAAGGCCGGCACCGACAAGACCAAGATCCTGCAGGCGATCATCTGGCTGGCCGATATGAGCACCTTTGCCGAGATGAACGCGGCATGGGACAAGTGGGTGCCACAGGGCCATACCCCGGCCCGCGCCACCGGCGAGGCCAAGCTTGCCGGGCCGGAATACCTGGTCGAGATCATCGTTACCGCCGCCATTTGAGATGCGGCTCTTTACTCTCCCCCTCGAGGGCCCTCGAGGGGAGGGTTACCCCTGCGACGGTGTGAACCGCGCGACCAGCGTGTGGCTGTCGGCCGCATAGGTGAAACGGACATGGGTGACCGGGTGCTCGGCGCTCCATGTCCGTCGCTCGACCACCAGGCAGGGGGCGCCGGACTCGATTTCGAGTGCGGTCGCAATGTGTCTGTCGGCGGCGACGGCGCGGATGCGGTGCTCGGCGGCACTCCATGGCACGCGGGCGATCAGCCACGGCCCAGGCGCGACGGCAAAAAATTCCTCGTTGGCGGCCTCGGCCACAGCGGCCAGGTTGATCAGCCGCTGTTCGTGGGCGAACGGCCGCTTGCCGGCGAAATGCCGGCATTCCAGCGCCAGCACCGGCCCGTTGCAGTCGAGTTCCAGCAAGGCGCGATCCTCGGCGCTGCTGCGTCTTTTATGTCGTGCCACACGCTCGTAGCGATAGGGCAGGCCGAGCGCCTCGACCTCGATCCTGATGTCATGGATTTCCAACACCGCGGCTTGCGACTGCGGCCGCCGGACAAAGCTGCCAGAGCGGCGGCGGCGCTCTATCAGCCCCGCCTTGGCAAGCTGCGACAGCGCCTTGTTCACCGTCATGCGCGAACATTTGTACTCGGCCGTCAGTTCGTGCTCGAACGGGATGCGGTGGCCGGGCGCCCAGGCGCCGGACAGGATTCGTTCGCTGATGTCGGACAGGATGCGTTGATGCAGCGAGAGGGGCTCGCCGCCGTCCGCATCCATTGTCTGGATCATGCTCATGCCGAAAGCGCCGTCATCACCGTGCGAAAACGCTCGGCAATAAAATCGCGCCTTGCATGCCTGCCACTGCTGACCAGTTTCTTGCCATGCACCCAGACACAATCGACCTTGGAACCGTTGGCGAAGATCCAGGTGTCGAGCACTGCATCGCCCGTCTTGCCGGCAAGCGAGGGGTGCTTGCCATCGAGCGAGATGAAATCGGCTGGGGCGCCGGCGGCGATCCGCGAGGGGCTTGCGCCGAGCGCTGCGCTGCCGCCGTCGAGCGCGGCATCGAACAGTGCGCGCCCGGTCGAACCGCCGGCGACCGCCAGCAGGTTGCGGGCACGGTGGGCGAGGCGCTGCGAATATTCGAGCTGCCGCAATTCGTCCGGCAGGCCGATCAGCACGTTGGAATCGGAGCCGACGCCGAAGCGGCCGCCATGTTGCTTGAACAAAGGTGCTGCAAAGGTGCCGTCGCCGAGATTGGCCTCGGTGATCGGGCAGAGGCCGGCGATTGCTCCGCTTTTCGCCATGGCCGCCGTTTCGGACTCGGTCATGTGGGTGGCGTGGATCAGGCACCAGCGACCATCGACCCTGGCATTGACGAGCAGCCATTCGACCGGCCGCGCCCCGGACCAGGCAAGGCAGTCCTCGACCTCCTTCACTTGCTCGGCGATGTGGATGTGGATCGGTCCGCCGGGTGCCATTGTCGCGATGTTTTCCAACTGCTCCGGTGTCACGGCGCGCAGACTGTGCGGGGCGATGCCGACGACCGCGTGATTCAAGGTGCGAACGGTTTCGTGACATTTCTCAACAAGCCGCGAGAACCGATTCATATCGTTGATGAATCGCCGCTGGCCTTCATTCGGCTCTGCGCCGCCGAAAGAGGAATGTGCATAGAAGACCGGCAGCAGCGTCAGCCCGATGCCGGTGTCGGCAGCCGCGGCGGTGATGCGGTCGGCCATTTCGGCGACGTTGGCGTAGGGCTGGCCGTCGCGGTCGTGATGCAGATAGTGAAACTCGCCGACGCGTGAGAACCCAGCCTCCAGCATCTCGACATAGAGCTGCGCGGCGACCGCCTCGACCTGATCCGGCGTCATCGACAGCGCGAAGCGATACATCACCTCGCGCCAGCTCCAGAAACTGTCGGATGAAGGGCCGCGCAGCTCGGCTAGACCGGCCATGCCGCGCTGGAAGGCGTGGCTGTGCAGGTTCGGCATGCCTGGCAGCAGAATGGCATGGCGTTCGTCGCCGGGCTGGGATGCGGTGTTGGGCTCGACCGTGGCGATGTGGCCATCACTGACGACGATCCGGGCATTGGAATGCCAGCCGTCGGGCAGAAGCGCCTGTTCCGCAAAGATCGCAGTCACGTTTTCTCTCCGATTCCCTTGTCCCGTGCAATGATACCGCTTGCAGTGCGTTTCAATATGTATATACATAATCACCGCCGATTGAAACGGAAAAGATGATGGCTGGAGAGAGCAAAAGCCGGACAGGGGAGATCCGCCTCTGGCGCAATGCGCGTCTGGCGACCATGGCCGACAGCGCCGCCGGACTGGGTATCGTCGAAGACGGCGCGATCGCCGCGCGCGATGGCCTGATCGTCTATGCCGGCCCGGGAGCCGGCATGCCGGCAGCCTTCAGCCAGAACGCCGAGAATGTCGATTGCGAAGGCCGCTGGATCACACCCGGCCTGATCGACTGCCATACTCATCTGATCCACGCCGGCAATCGCGCCAACGAATTCGAGATGCGGCTGGCCGGCGCCACCTATGAAGAGGTCACCAGGGCCGGCGGCGGCATCGTCTCGTCGGTCAAGGCGCTGCGCGCTGCCAGCCAGCAGGAATTGGTTGCGCAGTCGCTGCCGCGCCTCGACGCGCTGATCGCTGAAGGCCTCACCACCATCGAGGTCAAGTCGGGCTACGGACTCGATCTCGAAAACGAGAAGAAATCGCTGCGCGCCGCGCGGCTCTTGGGCGAAAACCGTCCAGTAACGGTTACAACGAGCTTCCTCGGCGCGCATGCTCTGCCGCCTGAAGCGAAAGGCGACAAGGACTCGTTTATCGATCTGGTCGCAAACGAGATTTTGCCGGCCGTCACCGCCGAGGGCCTGGCCGACGCGGTCGATGGTTTTTGCGAGGGCCTCGCCTTTTCGCCAGAGCAGATTTCTCGCGTGTTCGACGCGGCGAAAGCAGCAGGCCTGCCGGTAAAACTCCACGCCGACCAATTGTCCAACCTGCACGGCGCAGAACTTGCGGCGCGCTATGGCGCCCTGTCGGCCGACCATCTCGAATACACTGACGAGGCGGGTGCGGCGGCGATTGCGAGGGCCGGGACCGTGGCGACGATCCTGCCCGGCGCATACTATTTCATCCGTGAGACTAAGAAGCCGCCGATCGGCCTGTTTCGCCAGCACGGCGTCAGAATGGCGGTCGCCACCGACTGCAATCCCGGCACCTCGCCGCTGACCTCGCTGCTGCTGACCATGAACATGGCGGCGACTTTGTTTGGTCTGACTGTTGACGAATGCCTTGCCGGTGTCACCCGCGAGGCCGCCCGCGCGCTCGGACTGCTCGGACGAACCGGCACGCTGGAGGCTGGGAAATCGGCCGACCTGGCGATCTGGGACATCGAGCGCCCGGCCGAGCTCGTCTACCGCATGGGCTTCAACCCGCTGCATGCCCGCATCTGGAGGGGACAATGAGTGAACTCAAACTCAAGCCGGGCAACACGACGCTGGCCGACTGGCGCGAAATCTATCGTGGCGCGATGCCGAAGCTGGACGCGGCCTGCTGGCCAAAGATCAAGGCCAGCGCCGAGGCCGTTGCCCGCATCGTCGCCAAGGGTGAGCCGGTCTATGGCATCAACACCGGTTTCGGCAAATTGGCCAGCGTCCGTATCCCCGCCGCCGATCTCGAGACGCTGCAACGCAACATCGTGCTGTCGCATGCCGCCGGCGTCGGCGAACCGATGCCGGTCGCTGTTTGCCGGCTGATGATGGCACTGAAGCTGGCCAGCTTGGCGCAGGGCGCCTCCGGCGTGCGGCCGCAGACCATTGAGCTGCTCGAAGCGATGCTCGCCAACGACGTCATTCCGGTGGTGCCGGCGCAAGGCTCGGTCGGCGCATCCGGCGACCTCGCGCCACTGTCGCATATGACAGCGGTGATGATCGGCGTCGGCGAATGTTTTACCCCGCATGGCCGGTTCCCGGCCAAGGTCGCCTTTGTCTCGCACGGGCTGGAGCCGGTCACGCTTGGCGCCAAGGAAGGGTTGGCGCTGCTCAACGGCACGCAGTTCTCGACCGCCTATGCGTTGGCCGCCTTGTTCGACGCCGAAGTGCTCTACCAGTCGGCGCTGGTCGCCGGTGCGCTCTCGACCGATGCCGCCAAGGGTTCCGACGCCCCCTTCGATCCGCGCATCCACCTGCTCAGGAGGCATCCTGGCCAGATCGAGACGGCAGAGGCGCTGCGCAACCTGATGGCCGGCAGTGCCATCCGTGAATCGCACCGGGTCGGAGACGAACGCGTGCAGGACCCGTACTGCTTGCGCTGCCAGCCGCAGGTGATGGGTGCAGCGCTCAGCGTGCTGCGCCAGGCCGCCGGCACGCTGGGCACCGAGGCCAACGGCGTCACCGACAATCCGCTGATCTTCGCCGAGGACGACACAGCACTTTCCGGCGGCAATTTCCACGCCGAGCCGGTCGCCTTCGCCGCCGACATGATCGCGCTCGCCGTCTGCGAGATCGGCTCGCTGTCGGAACGGCGCATCGCCATGCTGGTCGATCCGGCGCTGTCGGGCATGCCGGCCTTCCTGACGCCGAAGCCAGGCTTGAATTCCGGCTTCATGATCCCGCAAGTGACGGCGGCGGCACTCGTCTCGGAAAACAAGCAAAAGGCCTATCCGGCCAGTGTCGATTCGATCCCGACCTCGGCCAATCAGGAAGACCACGTCTCGATGGCGGCACATGGCGCGCGCCGGCTGATCGGCATGATCGAGAATGCGACGGCCGTCATCGGTATCGAATTGCTGGCCGCCACGCAGGGCTGCGATTTCCATGCGCCGCTGGCATCGAGTGCGCCGCTCGAAGCGGTACGCAGGCTGGTCAGGGCCGAAGTGCCGCATCTCGACAATGACCGGCATTTCCACCCGGACATGGAAAAGGCCATCGCCATGGTGCGCAGCGGCGCTGCCGTGAAGGCAGCGGGCGCGGTGGCGCTGCCGGGAATCGCGTCGTGAGGGCGCACACCTCGATAGGTCGCGATCCTACGCGCCGTAGAGCGCCGGCGCAGGGAGACCATTCATGACTTTACCCTCCTGGCTCACTGTAACGCCCGGCACCGCCCCGCTGCTGGTCTCGATCCCGCACACCGGCATCGATCTCGTCGGCCTTGAGAACCGGCTGGTGTCGCCTTGGCTCGGCCGCCGCGACGCCGACTGGTGGATCGACAAGCTGTATGACTTTGCCGAAGACCTCGGCGCGACGGTGGTGCATACCGCGATCTCGCGCACCGTCATCGACGTCAATCGCGATCCGTCTGGAGTCTCGCTCTATCCCGGCCAGGCAACCACCGGCCTGTGCCCGACCGAGACCTTCGACGGCGATCCGCTCTATCGTGTCGGGGAAGAGCCTGATGCCTCGGAGGTCGACGAGCGCCGCGAAAAGTACTTTGTGCCTTACCATGCCGCCATGCAGGCCGAGATCGACACGCTGCGCGCCGTGCACCGGAAGATCGTCCTCTATGACTGCCATTCGATCCGCTCGATGCTGCCGCGGCTGTTCGAAGGCACGCTGCCGGTGTTCAACCTCGGCACCAATGACGGCAAAACCGCCGACCCGGGCTTGCAGGCAATGGTTGGCCAGATCCTCGCCGAGACCGGCGAGAGTTTTGTCGTCAACGGCCGCTTCAAAGGCGGCTGGATCACGCGCCATTTCGGCCAGCCGCACAACAACGTCCATGCGCTGCAGATGGAACTGTCCAACCGCGGCTATATGCGCGAGCCCGAGGGCAAAGGTACGCCCGACAATTGGCCGGTGCCTTACGACCCGGCATTCGCCGCGCCGATCCGCGCCACACTGAAGCGGATCCTGGAAAGCGCGATTGCCTGGGCCGGGCGCTGACGCATCGTCGCGCAGCTCATTCGAAAGGAAAAGTGACGCCATGACCGATCCTCGCCACAACCTCCGCGAAGTCCGCAGCCCGCGCGGCAGCGAGCTCAACGCCCGCACATGGCTGACTGAAGCGCCGTTGCGCATGCTGATGAACAATCTCGATCCCGACGTCGCCGAAAACCCCAACGAACTGGTCGTCTATGGCGGCATCGGCCGCGCGGCGCGCACCTGGAACGACTTTGATCGCATCGTCGCCTCTCTGAAGACGCTTGGAGACGACGAGACGCTGCTGGTGCAGTCGGGCAAGCCGGTCGGCGTGTTTCGTACCCACACCGATGCGCCGCGCGTGCTGATCGCCAATTCCAACCTCGTGCCGCACTGGGCGACATGGGAGAAATTCAACGAGCTCGATAAGAAGGGCCTGATGATGTACGGCCAGATGACGGCCGGCTCGTGGATCTACATCGGCACCCAAGGCATCGTGCAGGGCACCTACGAGACCTTCGTCGAGGCTGGCCGCCAGCATTACGACGGCAATCTCAGGGGCAAATGGCTCCTGACCGGCGGCCTCGGCGGCATGGGCGGCGCCCAGCCGTTGGCCGCGGTGATGGCCGGCGCCTGCTGCCTGGCGATCGAATGCGATCCCGACCGCATCGATTTCCGGCTGCGCACTCGCTATGTCGACGAACGCGCCGACACGCTCGACGAGGCACTGGAAAGGATCGAGCGCTGGACCAGGGCCGGCGAGGCGAAATCGGTCGGCCTGGTCGGCAACACCGCAGACATCGTGCCGGAACTGGTGCGGCGTGGCGTGCGCCCCGACCTGGTCACCGACCAGACATCGGCGCATGATCCGCTCAACGGCTATCTTCCCAAGGGCTGGTCGCTCGCCGAATGGCGCGAGAAGCGCACCAGCGACCCGAAGGCGGTCGAAAAGGCGGCGCGCGCGTCGATGCGCGAACATGTCGAGGCGATGGTGGCGTTCTGGAATGCCGGCGTGCCGACGCTCGACTATGGCAACAACATCCGCCAGGTGGCGAAGGAGGAAGGGCTCGACAATGCCTTTGCCTTCCCGGGTTTCGTGCCGGCCTATATCCGGCCACTGTTTTGTCGCGGGATCGGTCCGTTTCGCTGGGCAGCCCTCTCCGGCGATGCCGAGGACATCTACAAGACCGACGCCAAGGTGCGCGAGCTGACACCCGGCAACACCCACCTGCACAACTGGCTCGACATGGCGCGTGAGCGCATCGCCTTCCAGGGTCTGCCGGCGCGCATCTGCTGGGTTGGTCTCGGCGACCGCCACCGGCTCGGCCTCGCCTTCAACGAGATGGTGGCGAAAGGCGAGCTCAAGGCGCCGGTGGTCATCGGCCGCGATCATCTCGATTCAGGCTCGGTTGCCTCGCCGAACCGCGAGACGGAATCGATGAAGGACGGCTCGGACGCCGTGTCCGACTGGCCGCTGCTCAATGCGCTGCTCAACACCGCCTCCGGCGCAACCTGGGTATCGCTGCATCATGGCGGTGGCGTCGGCATGGGCTTTTCGCAACATGCCGGCATGGTCATCGTTGCCGACGGCACACGCGAAGCGGCCAAACGCCTGGAGCGGGTGCTATGGAATGACCCCGCAACCGGCGTCATGCGCCACGCCGATGCCGGCTATGACCTCGCCATCGACTGCGCCAGGGAGCACCAGCTCAACCTGCCAGGCATCCTCGGCTGAACCGCGCCTTGCGCATCCTCCGGGCAGCCGAATACCGGTCCATGCCGTGGAAGAACGGCGGCGGGGTGACGACGGAAATCGCCGTCTCGCCCGCAGGTGCTGCGCTCGACGATTTCGACTGGCGCGTCTCCATGGCGCGCGTCGAAAGCGGTGGGTCATTCTCCGAATTTGCCGGAGTCGACCGGAGCTTGGCCGTGCTGGAAGGCGAAGGGATCATCCTTGATTTGGCCGGCCGCCCGGCAGCTACGGTGACCAAAACGTCCGCCCCGCTTTCCTTTCCGGCCGATGTGCCGACGGAAGCGGCGCTGATCGCCGGTCCGATCGCCGATCTCAACGTCATGACACGGCGTGGACGGATGACCCATGCCGTCGAACGCCTGGTGATTTCAGCCGCGACGGACATCCAGTCAGCCGCCGATGCGACCCTCATCCTGTGTGTTGACGGCGAGATCTCGGTGGCCGGCGCGGCGCCTGTCCACATCGGACCGCGCGACGCGCTGTTGCTCGGGCCGGACGACGCTCTGTCACAGCGCCTGGAGCCTGCGCGACCAGCGACGCTGTTCGTGATCCGCATCGATCGCGTTTCGGCAAACGATTAACGCCTGTTTCGAAACATGATCACAACACCGGCGAAATATGCCGTAAGCTCAAGCCCAGATCACGAAAAAGCCTGAATCCTTCCGTCGATCAACTCCCGGCGGGAGGGAGGTGGTTCGTCTGCAGGTCTTGGTGCGAAAATAAACTTTCGGCCCTTGTTTCGATGCAACTAATTCCATTTCAATCGGTTCTAGGGACATTGCCGTGGCGGTGACGCCGGTAACGCGTCCCCCATGCGGAATTTTCAATGAATATCCAGACAGACCCCACCCAAATGGAAAAGACAAGCGCGAGCTTTCCGGCCATCACGGAAGAGCCGATACGCTCCAATTTCCTGCCGGAAGAGCGCCTGCGCACGCTGGGTGCAAGCCTCGCCAAGGGTGACGTCAAGGATCTGTTCGGCCTGGAGCCGTTCGATTTCCAGCCACGCGTCCGCGACAGCGCCAGCAAGATTCTCGAAGTCTACCGTTCGACCAATGCCGCGCAGGCGAGAGGCGAGACGATCACGCCGGCGGCGCAATGGCTGCTCGACAACAATTATCTGGTCGAAGAAACCATCTTCCAGGTCAAGCGCGACCTGCCACGCCGCTTCTATCGTCAGTTGCCGACCCTGAAACTGTCCGACGGCGCCAGCGTGCCGCGCGCCCTTGCGCTGGCCTGGACCTATGTCGCCCATTCGGACAGTTCGGTCTCGGCGACCATGTTCAAGGCGATCGTCGAAGGCTTTCAGGCCGTCGAGCCGCTGAAGATCGGCGAACTCTGGGCGCTGCCATCGCTGCTGCGCTTCGTTTTGATCGAAAATCTTCGCCGGATCGCGGTTCGGGTCAGTCGTACCCGGCAGATGCGCCAGATTGCCAACGAGGTCGCAGACCGCGTGCTGGCACTCGATGAAACCGCCGACCGTCAGGCGATCCTGTCGAACTACGTCGCCCATGCACAAGACACCACCTTTGCCACCCAATTGCTCTACCGCCTGCGCGACGGGTCGCAAAATGCCGGCAGGGCGCTGGAATGGCTGGAGGGCGAGCTTGAAAGGTCCGGCTCCGATGCCGAGGAAATCATCATCAGCGAGCATCGCACGTTGTCCAGCGGCAACGTAACCACCGGCAACATCATCCGCGGCCTCAGGCTCATCAACGATATCGACTGGACGGTTTGGTTCGAAGACGTCAGCCGCATCGACACCTTGCTGCGCGAGCGCACCGATTTTGCCGCGCTCGATTTCTTCTCGCGCGACCAGTACCGGACCGCGATCGAGGAAATGGCGCGCCGCTCCGATCGTTCCGAATTCCGCGTTGCTGAAAAGGCGATCGAACTCGCCGGCCATGCCGCTGTCGCCGATACCACCGTCACCGGTCCGACCGCTCACACCGACGTCGGGTTCTTTCTGGTCGGTCCGCGCCGGCTGGAACTGGAAAAGGCGATCGGCTATCGGCCGACGGTCAGCGTCACGATCAAACGGGCGTTCCACAAGACCGGATGGCTGGGCATTGTCGTGCCGGTGTTCGCGCTGACGGTCCTGCTTCTTGTCCTCTCCGGCAACGCCCTTGCCAGTCTCGGCCTGTCCATACCGTCGATCGTCCTGATGCTGGCGCTGTTTGCCGTGCCGGCCAGCGAAGGCGCGCTTGCCTTCTTCAACACCGTCGTATCGTTGTTCCTGAAGCCGACGCGCCTCGTCGGCTACGACTATAAACGCGGCATGCCGCCCGAGGCGCGCACGCTGGTGGTGGTGCCGTCGCTGATCGGCTCGCGCGACGACGTCGAGGAGAACATCCGCAACATCGAAGTGCACCACCTGGCCAACACGGCGGACGAAATCCATTTCGCTCTGCTTTCGGACTGGCCGGACAGCAAAACCGAAATCGATGCGGCGGATATCGAGATCCTCCAATATGCTCGCGACGAGATCGCGCGGCTGAACGCCCGCTATCCCAGCGAAGGCGCGCCGCGTTTCTATGTCCTGCACCGCCGGCGGCTCTACAATGAATCCCAGGGCGCCTGGATGGGCTGGGAACGCAAGCGCGGCAAGCTCCACGAACTGAATCTTCTGCTGCGTGGCGACAGCGACACCACCTTTCTGCCGCTGGACGTGCCGTTGCCGGAAAAGGTCATCCATGTGATGACGCTGGATGCCGATACGCGCACCACCCGCGATGCCGTCGCCAGTTTGGCTGGAAAGCTTTGCCATCCGCTCAACCGCCCGCATTACGATGCGGCAAAGCGCGTCGTCACCGCCGGCTACACCATCCTGCAGCCGCGCATCACCGCTCCGCTGACCAGCGGCGACGACGCATCCTTCTTTCAGCGGGTCTTTTCTGCCAATCGCGGCCTCGATCCCTACGTATTTGCCGTCTCGGACATCTACCAGGACGTCTTCGGCGACGGCTCCTTCACCGGCAAGGGGCTCTATCACGTCGACGCCTTTGAGGCGGCGCTGAAGGGCCGCATCGAAGAAAACACCGTGCTCAGCCACGATCTGCTCGAAGGCGCGTTGGCGCGCGCGGCACTGGTCACCGACGTCGAACTGGTCGAGGACTATCCGACCCGCTATTCGGTCGACGCGTCGCGCCACCATCGCTGGGCGCGCGGCGACTGGCAGCTTCTGGGCTTCATTCTCAATCCGCGTTCCGGCGTGCCGGCGCTGTCGCGCTGGAAGATGGTCGACAATCTGCGCCGGTCGCTGACGCCGATCTTCTGGGTGATGGCCGCGATCGCCGGCTGGACGCTGCTGCCCTTCACCCAGGCGGCGCAATGGCAGGCGCTGCTGATCCTCACACTTTTCATGGCGCCCACATTCGACATCGTCCACGCCATCCTGCCGAAAAGCGGCGACCAGACGCCGCGCGGTCATTTCTCGGCGCTGGCGCGCGACGTCGTCTTCGGCACCGCCCTGGTGGCTCTGAAGATCGTGCTGATGGCGCATCTGGCCTGGATGATGGGCGATGCCATCATTCGCACGCTCTACCGCCTGTTCGTCAGCCGGAAGAACATGCTCGAATGGCGCACTGCCTCGCAGGCTCACAAGATCGGCGACAACGATCTCGGCTCCTATTACGGCATGATGTACGGCGCTGTGATCGTCGGCGTCGTCGGCCTCGCCATCCCTGTTGTGGCCGATTCCACCGGAGCTTTCGTCGCCTTCTTCTTCGCGCTGTTCTGGATCGGCTCGCCGGCCTTCGCCTTCTTTATCAGCCGCTCGGCCGAAACCGAGGACCGTTTGCGCATATCGGCGGCGGACATCCATGTGCTGCGCACGATTGCGCGGCGCACATGGCATTATTTCGAGACCTTCGTGACGGCCGAGCATCACAATCTGCCGCCCGACAATTTCCAGGAAAGCCCGGCGCCTGTCGTGGCCCCCCGCACCTCACCGACCAATATCGGCGTCTATCTCCTGTCAGTTGTTTCGGCGCGCGATTTCGGCTGGATCAGCCTGTCCGACGCCACCACCCGCATCGACGCGACGATGTCGACTATCGAGAGCATGCCGCGTGAGCGCGGCCATCTCTTCAACTGGTATGACACGACGACGCTGAAGCCGCTCTATCCGCTGTACATTTCCGCTGTCGATAGCGGCAATCTCGCCGGCCATCTGGTGGCGGTGGCGGCAGCCTGTGCCGAATGGGCGGAAGCGCCTGCAGTCCACCTTCAGGGCGACTTCGAGGGTATCCTCGATACGGTGACGATCCTCGACGAAAGCCTGGCGGAGTTGCCTGACGACCGCCGTCAGTTGCGGCCGTTGCGCCAGCGACTTGCCGATCGCCTCGATGGCATGCGACGCGCGGTCGAATCGATCAAGGCACAGCCCGAGATGGCTTCGATCCGCACCATCAATCTGGCCGTTCTGGCCGGCGAGATCCGCAAGCTCGCCATCGCCATCCATACTGAGGCCGCATCGACGCAGAGCGACACCATCGCCGACTGGGCGGCGAGACTGGAAGCCACCTGCGAAGCGCATGTCCATGACGCGCATAGCGACGACACTGCCGTCGAGGCGCTGCGGGCCAAGCTTCTGTCGTTGCGCGAGCGTACGCGCCGCTTTGCCTTCGAGATGGATTTCTCCTTCCTCATGCGCAAGGAACGCAAGCTTCTGTCGATCGGCTACCGGGTCGAGGAGCATCAGCTCGACGAAAGCTGCTACGACCTGCTGGCTTCCGAGGCGCGGCTGACCAGCCTGTTCGCCATAGCTAAGGGCGATCTGCCGACGGAGCACTGGTTCCACCTCGGCCGGCCGATCGTCGAGATCGGGTTCAAGGGCGCGCTGATGTCCTGGTCCGGCTCGATGTTCGAGTATTTGATGCCGCCGCTGGTGATGAAGGAGCCGCAAGGCAGCATCCTTAACCAGACCAGCAAGCTCATCATCAAGCGCCAGATCCAGTACGGCCGCTCGAAGGACGTGCCTTGGGGGATTTCGGAAGCGGCCTACAACGCCCGCGATCGCGAACTGACCTACCAGTACACCAATTTCGGCGTGCCCGGGCTGGGCCTGAAGCGAGGTCTCGGCCAGAACACGGTGATTGCCCCTTATGCGACCGTGCTGGCGGCGCAGTTCACCCCGCGTGAATCGGTGCAGAACCTGGCCAGGCTGCGGCGGCTCGGCGCCCTTGGCCGGCACGGCTTCTACGATGCGGTCGATTTCACGCCGCAACGCGTGCCGGAGGGCACCGACCATGTCGTCGTGCTGAACTACATGGCCCACCATTCCGGCATGTCGATCGCCGCCGTCGCCGACGCCATCTTCGAAGGACGCCTGCGCGACCGCTTCCACAGCGATCCGGTGATCGAGTCGGCCGAGTTGCTGCTGCAGGAAAGAGCGCCGCGCGACATCCCGACCGCCACCGTCAGGACCGAGGCCGACGAACGGTCGAAGGACGAAACGGAAGCCGAAAGCCCCGATACGCGCATCGTGCTCAACCCGCTCAAGGCGCTGCGTTCGACCAGCGTCATGTCCAATGGCCGCTACTCGGTCATGGTTACCGCGACCGGCTCCGGCTATAGTCGCTGGGGCGAGCTTGCCGTCACGCGCTGGCAGCCGGACCCGACCGAGGATCGGCTTGGCTCCTACATCTTCCTGCGCGACTCCGGCACCGGCGACTGGTGGTCGGCCACCGCCGAGCCGAAGCGTGCCACCCACGAAGAGGTGCGGACGCTGTTCTCCGACGACAAGGCGAGCTTCGTCAAGTCAGTGGGATCACTGCGTTCGGAGGTCGAATGCATCGTCATTTCGGAAGGAAATGGCGAAGGCCGGCGGGTGACGCTCTACAATGACGGCCCGGTCGACCGGCATATCGAAGTGACCTCGTTCGCTGAACTGGTGCTGGGCTCCGAAGCATCCGACAACGCGCATCCGGCGTTCTCGAAAATGTTCGTGGAAACCGAAATCGCTGCGAATAACGCAGCGATCTTCACCACCAGACGTAAGCGGGAAACGGACGAGCCTGATGTCGCCATGGTGCATTTCGTCACCGACCCGTCTGGGTCGACGCGCGACGCCGAGGCCGAAACCGACCGGCGCGCCTTCATAGGCCGCGGCCGCACCATTACCGAGGCCGCCGCCTTCGATCCCGGCGCCAAGCTTGGCGGCCATTCCGGCTTCACGCTGGATCCGGTCGCGGCACTTCGCCGACAGGTGCGCGTGCCGGCCAACAAGAAGATAGCGCTGACCTTCTGGACTGCCGTCGGCGCCAACCGTGCCGAACTCGAAGAAGCCATTGCGCGGCTTGATCATCCGGAAGCCTTCGCGCGCCAGGCGATGCTCGCCTGGACCCGCTCACAGGTGCAGACCCGGCATCTCGGTCTCAGCCTTGCCGATGCCGCCAATGTGCAGAATCTGGCGCGCTACCTGATCTATCCGGATCCGTTCCTGCGGCTTCCGGCCGAATCGATCGCTTCCGGGCTCGGTAGGCAATCGGGCCTATGGCCGACCAGCATATCCGGCGACTTTCCGATTTTCCTGGTCAGGATCGGCGATGTCGCCGATCTCGAAATCGTTGCTCAGGCGCTCCGCTTCCAGGAATACATGCGCGCCCGAGGCATGATGATCGACTTTGTCGTCATCAACGAGCAGGCTTCGTCCTACGTGCAGGACCTGCAACGGGCGGTCGAGACGCTGTGCGAAAACAGCCGCCTGCGCGGCAAGGAGCTAGGACCCCGCCAGCACATCTTCGCGGTGCGCCGCGACCTCATGGACGAGGCGACCTACAAGACGCTGCTGGCCACTGCTCGCGTCGTTCTGCACACGCGCAACGGCACCATCTTCGATCAGATCGAGCGCGCCGAGGCCGCTGCGCTGCAAGCGCGGGACGCCTTGCAGCCGGCGGGTGCAGCAGCGCTTCGTGAACCGTCTCCGCCGGCGCCACAGACGTGGGCCCAAGCCTCGTTCGACGGCAGTGCCGACGGCAGCGGGCTTAACCAGTGGAACGGTTTTGGCGGTTTCGAGGGCGACGGACGCCACTATGTCGTGCGCCTTGCTGGCCGCCGCACGACGCCGCAGCCCTGGATCAACGTCGTCTCCAACGCCTCGTTCGGTTTCCACGTTTCGGCTGAGGGCGCTGCCTTCAGCTGGAGCCGAAACAGCCGCGACTATCAACTGACGCCGTGGGCGAACGACCCGGTCACCAACCGGCCAGGCGAGGGCATCTATATCTACGATCATGCCAGCGGCCGGGCGTTCTCGCCGCTGGCCGCCGTGGTCCGCGATCCCGCCATGACCTACGAAACATGGCACGGGCAGGGGTTTTCGACCTTCCGTTCGAAGCGCGGGCCGCTGTCGATGGACCTTACCCATGTGGTGGATTCCGTCGATCCGGTGAAAATCTCCCGGTTGCGCATCCAGAATTCCGGTTCGGGGCCGGCGCGCCTGCGCGTCTATGCCTATGCGGAATGGGTTCTTGGCAGCCATCGTTCGCGCACGGCGGCGACCATCGTTCCCTCGAGGGATGCTGCGACGGGCGCGTTGCTGGCGCAAAATCCCTACGGGCTCGATTTCAGCGAGCGGGTCGCCTTCCTGGCCGCCGACGGCGCGGCACACTCGGTGACGGCCGACCGCGGCGAGTTCATCGGCCGAAACGGTACCAGCGAACTCCCGCAAGCCGTGCTCAGCGGCGCAAGCCTGTCGGGCCGCGTCGAGGCGGGCGACGATCCTTGTGCGGCAATTGCACGCGACGTCGACATCCCTGCCGGCGGCGACGTGACGCTGCTCTGGCTGCTCGGCGATGCAGCCTCTGCCGAGGAAGCCAGCGCGCTGGTACAGCATCATGGCAGCAAGGATTTCGATCAGCGGCTGACTGACAATGAACGCACCTGGCGAGGGTTTCTCGACACCATCCAGGTCGAGACGCCGGACAGGGCGCTCAACGCGATGGTCAACCACTGGCTGCCCTATCAGAGCCTTGCCTGCCGCATCCGCGCCCGCTCGGCGTTTTACCAGGCGAGCGGCGCCTTTGGCTTCCGCGACCAGTTGCAGGACACGCTGGCCCTGCTTCTCCATGATCCGAAACTGGCGCGCGACCAGATCCTCAACGCGGCGCGGCGGCAATTCCCCGAAGGCGACGTGCAGCATTGGTGGCTGCCGCGAACCGAGGCAGGCGTCCGCACCATGATTTCCGACGACGTGGTCTGGCTCGCCCACGCCACGGCACACTACTTGCTGGTGACCGGCGATACCGCGATCCTCAGGGAACAATTGCCCTTCATCGAAGGGCCGTCGCTGGAAGAAGGTGAGCACGACGCCTTTTTCACGCCGGAGATATCGAAGAAGACCGCTTCACTCTATGATCATTGTGCGCGCGCACTTGACCTTGCCATCAAGCGCAGCAGCCCCGCCGGACTGCCGCTGATCCTCGGCGGTGACTGGAACGACGGCATGAACCGTGTCGGCGAGCACGGTAAGGGCGAGAGCGTCTGGCTGGGTTGGTTCCTGCTGAAAACGCTGGGCGACTTTGCAGCTGTCGCCAAGGCGGAAGGCGACGCCAAGCATGCGCAAGCCTGGACAAAACACGCCGGCGTGCTGAAGCGGGCGCTGGAAAGCACGGCCTGGGACGGTGAATGGTACCGTCGCGGCAGCTTCGACGACGGCACGCCGCTGGGGTCGCGCGGCTCGCAGGAATGCAAGATCGACTCGATTGCCCAGTCGTGGAGCGTGCTGTCGGGCGAGGGCGATCCGGCGCGATCGACGACGGCGATGCAGCAGGCGATGAAAATGCTCGTCGACGACGAGCTCAACATCGTAAAGCTTTTCACCCCTCCCTTTTCCAGGACGGAACAGAACCCAGGCTACATCAAGAGCTACCCGCCGGGTGTCCGTGAAAACGGCGGCCAGTACACCCACGCAGCGACATGGTTCGTCATTGCGCTCGCCGAAATGGGGCGCGTCGACGACGCCTACCGCTGCTTCTCGATGCTCAACCCGGTCAACCATGCGCTCGACGAGGCCGCTGCCGAGCACTACCGCGTCGAGCCTTACGTCGTCGCGGCGGACGTCTACGCCGGGCAAGGCAAGGGCGGCCGCGGCGGCTGGACCTGGTATACCGGCTCGGCCGGGTGGCTTTATCGCGCGGCGGTCGAAGGCATCCTCGGCATCGAGCGCAGGGGCGAGCGCATCCAGTTCAGGCCGAAACTGCCCAGCCATTGGGATGGCTATGCGGCAACGCTCAAGGTGCTGGGGGCCGAGCTCAGGGTTCAGGTTGTCCGCGACAAGAAGGCCAAAGCCGTCTCGCTCGAGGTAAATGGTAAAAAGACGAAGGCTTCGTCTTTCGAACCGAAAGCCGGCGACAAGGCCGATCTGGTCGTCAGGATACCGGCGTAGCTTCAAGGATTTGGAGCGTCTTTGTACATCTTGAGGATGTGCGTTATTTAAAGTTGCTCGAGCAATTCTATTGCGCATGAGATGTCCCAAAAGCCGATGCAGGCTTTTGGGATTCGTACATGCCAAGTTGCTGATTAAAATTTCGGCAGTGCTTCCGGCCTGCCACGATTTTGCCGCAAGGCTGACATTTTACCTTTTTTCTCAAACCGTTAGGTGATCACGACAGATTTCGCAGCGTCGCCATCTTTTGTTCGCGAATTGGGAACTGAAGGGGTACGAGGGCATTGTTTCGCGACACGTCAACGAGTACGAGTCAGAAAATGATGCAGTGCACAATAACAATTTGCCGGAGTAGCTGAAGTGTCCCTTCTGCAAATCTACTGGAGAGCGCTCGGTTATCTCGCTGCCGACAGAAAACGCGTCGCGTTTATCTGTGGGGCGAATGTCGCGCTTGCGATTATCGCCATCCTTGAGCCGATCATGTTCGGACGGGTGATCGATGCCATTTCCGATAGCGGCTCGGTTTTTTCGACGCTCGGACTATGGGCCGGTATCGGCGTCTTCAACGTCATCGCCTTCGTTCTGGTGGCGCGCGGCGCGGACCGTTTTGCCCATGCGCGGCGCAGCGAGGTTCTTTGCCAATCATTCGAGCGCGTAATCACCATGCCGCTTGCCTGGCATCATCAGCGCGGCACCTCCAATTCCCTGCATACGCTGCTGCGCGCGGTCGAGACCTTGTTCAGCCTCTGGCTCGAGTTCATGAGGCAGCATTTGTCCACGGTTGTCGCGCTGGTTCTGCTGGTGCCGACGGCGCTCAGCATGGACATTCGCATGTCGATGGTCCTGCTGGCGCTGGGCGCGCTTTACGTCGGAATTGGCCGGCTGGTGATGCGTCGCACCAGGGAAGGCCAGGCGTCCGTGGAGCGGCATTTTCACCAGGTGTTCGCGCATGTGAGCGACTCGGTCAGCAATGTCGCCGTGCTGCAGAGCTACAATCGCATCGGCCACGAGACCGACGCCTTGAAGCGCTATGTCAAGAACCTGCTTGATGCCCAGTATCCGGTGCTCGACTGGTGGGCGTTGGCCAACGCCCTGCACCGTCTGTCGTCGACCATTTCGATGATGGTCGTGCTGTTGATCGGCTCCTATCTGGTCATGCATGGCCAATTGCGGATCGGTGACGTCATCGCGTTTACCGGCTTTGCCACGCTGCTGATCGCCCGGCTCGACCAGATGTCGGCCTTCGCCAACCAGATTTCGGAAGCCAGGGCCAAGCTCGAGGAATTTTATCGCCTTGAGGACTCCGCGGCCGAGGCCGCCGAGCCGGACGGGTTGCGTGACCTGGTCAACGTCACTGGTCATGTGCGTTTCGAAAACGTCAACTTCGAATTCGCCAATTCGGGGCAGGGCGTGAACGACGTGTCGTTCGAGGTCCATGCCGGCCGGACCGTGGCCATCGTCGGCCCGACCGGCGCAGGCAAGACCACGCTGATCAATCTCCTGCAGCGGGTCTTTTCGCCGTCCAGCGGCCGGATCCTAATCGATGGCATCGATACCCGCACGGTGACCCGCAAGTCGCTGCGCCACTCGATCGCCACCGTGTTCCAGGATGCGGGCCTGCTCAACCGCTCGATCGAGGACAATATCCGCGTCGGGCGCGCCGAGGCGACCTATGATGAGGTCCACGCCGCCGCGAACGCCGCTGCCGCGCAGGATTTCATCCTGTCGAAGAGCAACGGCTACGATACGGTCGTCGGCGAACGCGGTGGACAGCTTTCGGGCGGCGAGCGCCAGCGTATCGCAATCGCGCGCGCCGTGCTGAAGGATTCACCCATCCTGGTGCTCGACGAAGCGACCAGCGCGCTTGACGTCGAGACGGAAGACCGCGTCAAGGAAGCGATCGACGAATTGCGGCGCGGCCGCACCACCTTCATCATCGCGCACCGCCTGACCACTGTTCGCGATGCCGATCTGGTCGTCTTCATGGACAAGGGCAAGGTGGTCGAAATGGGTGGCTTTGCAGAATTGTCGATGCGCAATGGCCGCTTCGCCAGCCTGCTGCGCGCCGGCGGCCTGCTAAACGAGGAGGAAGTCCGCCGCCTCAGCCGAACCATCACGGACGCGGCCGCCTGAGTTCTTCCCTTCTCCCCTTGTGGGAGAACGTGTCGCCGAAGGCGACGGATGAGGGGTGCTCCAGCTTGGCGCCGGCCTCCCTCAGGCCAGCACCCCTGATCGGACCGAGCTTCGCTCGGCCACCTTCTCCCACGGGGGGGAGAAGGCAAGACCCCGCCTGCGACACGGTGCTGTAGTTGCCCCAAGCCTGTCACCGGTTTATGTAAAGCTGCATGAGTGACATGACTTCGCGCCTCAGCGGCTGGATGGATTTCGCCAACCCGACGCGGTTTGTCGGGTTGGCCGACAAGGTGGTGCCGTGGCTGGCAACCATCGCCACACTCCTCCTGGCCGCCGGGCTCTACATGAGCTTCACGGCGCCGGAGGATTTCCAGCAAGGCATCACCGTACGTATCATGTACATCCATGTGCCCTTCGCCTGGCTGGCCATGATGTGTTTCACGCTGATGGCGGTTTCCGCGTTGGGCACGCTGGTGTGGCGCCATCCGCTGGCCGACGTCGCGCTCAAATCGGCGGCACCCATCGGCGCCGTCTTTACAGCGCTCGCGCTGATCACCGGTTCGATCTGGGGCAAGCCGATGTGGGGCACCTGGTGGGTGTGGGATGCGCGGCTGACCTCGGTGTTCGTGCTGTTCCTGATGTATCTCGGCATCATTGCGCTGACGCGGGCCCTCGATGATGCCGCGCGCGCCGCCTGGGCCGCTGCAGTCATCACCCTGGTTGGATTCATCAACATCCCGATCATCAAATTCTCCGTCGACTGGTGGAACACGCTGCATCAGCCGGCTTCGGTGATCCGGCTCGGGGGGCCGACCATCGATCCCAGCCTGTTGCGGCCGTTGCTGGTGATGGCTTTGGGCTTTACCGTGCTGTTCTTCGCGCTGCATCTGATGGCGATGCGCACGGAAATCCTGCGTCGCCGGGTCATTGCCATGCGCCGCGTCGCGGCACGGCAGGCCGAACGGCAATCAGCCTGACTCACTTCAGCTTTGCCCCTCGCAGGCTCAGGGGGTCAAAGCTCGAAAGCCAAGCAATTGGCTTTCCGTCCGCTCCGCGGACCGCTTCTCATCCCATGCGGCCGCGCGCCGCCACCGGCAGCGTCTCCAGCACCTGTTCTCCGGCGATCAAGTGAACTTCGTCGAACAGATTGGTGACGACGCAGCAATGGTCGGGCACGATGCGCACGCGCTCGCCGATACGCAGCCTGGCGTCGCCGGAAAGCGTGACGTTGCCGTGCTCCTCACTGAGGCTGGTGACGGTGGCGCCGGGAGTACCCAGCAATTCGCCGAAATCGGGCAGCCCCAGCGTATCGCTGGACAAGGCCTTGCTGCCGGCATCGAGGATGGCCCGTGTCGGCGTCGGATGGCTGACCACCGTCGACAGCACCGTCAGCGCGCAATCGTCGAGGCTGCCGACGCCCTTGGCGACCTGGTAGCGGTCGAGATAGATGTAGGTGCCAGGGCGGTACTCGGTGACGACGGAAGCCTCGCTTGCGCGCCACAAATCCGGCGTGCCGCCGCTGGAGATGCGTTCGCAGGCGAGGCCGGATGCGGCGAGCGCCTGGCGCGCATCGGCGAGCCAAGTCTCGGCCTCGGCGGCGCGGCCTGCCGCCGGATAGGTCATCAGCCCGCCGAAGGCGAGCCCCCTGGCCTTGTCGATCTCCCTGGCCAGCGCGACAGCCTCGCTGGCCGACTGGACGCCGCAGCGGCCCATGCCGGTATCGCACTCCACCAGCACCTGTAGCGGCCGGCCTAGATCGGTGAAGGTGGCGGCGAGACCCGCAAACGTCTCCATGCTGTCTGACGTCACCGACAGCGTCACGCGGTCGTGCAGCGCCTTGAGGCGCTCCAGCTTGGCCCTGCCCAGAATGTTGTAAGGCAGAAAAATGTCGGTGAGCCCAGCATCGGCCATCACCTCGGCTTCACCGATCTTTTGGCAGGTGATACCGACCGCACCCGCTGCGATCTGCTTCTTTGCCCAGTAAGGCAGTTTGTGGGTCTTGATGTGCGGCCTGAGCTTCAGCCCTTGGCGGTCGGCGTGGGCCTGCGCCCGCGCGATGTTGGCTTCGGCGCGGTCGACGTCGATCAGGATCGCCGGCGTATCGAGTTCGTCTATGCTCAGCATGGAATGCCACCATCAGGAAACTGGTTGCCGTTATGACCTTGATCGGACCGGATGTCATGAGGCCAGCTCATGCAGTTTACGTCGACACCGTACCGGCGTTCGGCTATTCGGTTTGGAGATCGCCTAGGCCGACTGGAAGGAACCACGACCATGAAACGCTCCGCTATCAACGACATCATCCGCGACGCCGATGCCTTCATCCGTTCGTTCGGCTACATCATGCCGCCCTTCGCCTATTGGTCGCCGGAAGAGATGAAGGCTCGCCGGCAGGATTCGTCGGCCATCTTCTCCTCCCGGCTCGGCTGGGACATCACCGACTACGGCCAGGGCAAGTTCGACGAGCTCGGCCTCTTCCTGTTCACCGTTCGCAACGGTCGCTACGAGGACATGAAGAAGGGCATGGGCATGCTCTATGCCGAAAAGATCATGATCTCGCGCAAGGATCAGCTGTCGCCAATGCATCGCCACAATATCAAGGCCGAGGACATCATCAACCGTGGTGGCGGCAAGCTGGTGCTGGAACTGTTCATGCACGATCGCGATGGCGGCATCGATCCGAAGGCCGAGGTGTCGGTGCCTGTCGACGGAACCATCCACAGGCTGCCGGCGGGCGGGCTGCTGAAGCTCGATCCGGGCGAGAGCGTCACGCTTTTGCCAGGCGTCTGGCATGCGTTCTGGGCCGAGGGCAAGGATGTGCTGATCGGCGAGGTGTCGACCGTCAACGACGATCTCACCGATAATGTCTTCCGCGAACCGATCGGCCGCTTCGCGGACATCAACGAGGATGTAGCGCCGCTGCACCTGCTCGTGTCCGACTATGAGAAGTGGGTGGGCTAGGAGACAGCCTTGCTGCTCTAATTTGCTCGATTGAGGAGCGCGCGCAGTCTGCGCACTTCGGCGATCAGGCGAGGAACATCCTGGCGCGCGGCTGCCATGAAATCCTGGTCCGCGACCGTCGCGCCGGTCATTTCGATGTCTTCGCCGCGATCCGCCCCTTGGCCGGTCTGGATGAAATTTGAGCCGCCTAGAAAGTCCCGGCCCTCGACCCATGATTTCCACGGGCCAGCTTGGGCCGCGGCAGCTCGGGCTTCCATCCCTTGAAGTTCAAGCTCGGATAGAGATGTGTTCATGGCAGCCTCGTTGGTCCAGCGTTGCTACCGCGCGCGTGCTTGTCGGCCTTGCGGGTGCCGAGAAGAAGCTTGCGTTCGAGATGCGCCCTGAGATCCGCGTAATACGCGGTCAGGAACGGACGGGCGTCATGCGCCTGCGGCGTTGAGCCGATCTTGCGTCCGATCGTCTCAGCCACCGCCCGCAGCGCGAAATAGTCGTCGCGGCGCAGCACCTCCTCCAGCTTGTGCAGTTCGGCGATGCCATAGGCATCGAGCTGGGCGTGGCTGAACTGAAAAGTCCTGGCGACCGGATCTTTTCGTGCCGACAGATCCTCCATCAGCGTGCGCTTAGGCGCCTCGACGACCCAGGTTCCCGCCAGGAGGTCGCCAATCCGCAACCGGTCGCGATTGAAGAGCGGGAACAAGGCGAACAGCAGCGCCCATATCAGTCCGAAGACTGTCGTTAGCGTATCGGCGACGCCCATTCCACTCCGTCCGGCGATAATCGACAGCGGCAGAAAGACTTCGATCTCGCGCATCAGATTGCGGGCGATGACCTGATCGACCGACAGGCCGGCTCCGTTGCGTGATGCCACCCTGATGCCGATGATCCGCTTGCCGGGCGTGGACGCACGCCGGCCCGCCTCGAAGGCGATGAAGTAGACGTTTCGCAGAAAAAAGATCACGATGATCCAGACGATGAAAAGCGGCTGCAATTTATCGGTGCCGAAACCTGTTACTCCGAACAGCGCAACTATCGTGACCGCGATTGCAGCCGTGGCGATAAACACGACATCGAGCAGGAAAGCGGCAGCGCGGGTGCCGGCGTCGGCCAGCTTTATCTGGAGATCGACACCTTCAGGCGTGATCAGCGAGCGCATCGTCGCCAGCGCAGCGCGCCTAGCGGTCGCCATTGCGCACCACCTGGAACAGGTAGAAGTAGCCGATCCACAGTGCGAGCATGCCGGTGCCAATGGCATAGCGGGTGACGTCGCTGGTGATCGTCTGCCTGCCGATGCCCTCGAGCAGTCCGGCAAACAGCAGCATGACCGAAACGCCAACCATCGCGGTCGCCGCTATGCGTCCGGCATGGGCGGCTGCCGTCATGCGGGTCAACTCGCCGGGAAAGGCGATGCGCGTGCCGATCCGCATGCCGGCAGCGCCGGCCAGTGCGATGGCGAACAATTCGGTGGTGCCGTGAATGGCCAGCCAGCCGCCAAGCTCCATGCCAAGCCCCTTTGCCCAATAGACCTGGAACAGCGCACCCAGCATGCAGCCGTTGAACAGCATCAGCAGCACCGTCGGCACGGCGAAAGCAAATCCAAGCGCGAAGGCGAGGATTGCGACCTGGACGTTATGGGTGAAAAGATAAGCGGCAAAGCCTGAGAGAAAGCCATTGTCGCCATCATAAAGCATGCTGCGCAGTATCTCGGCCGAAGCGTCGGGACCGCGGCCGGCAGCCAGGCCTGACGGGATGATCGCGTCGAACCAGCCCTTGTCGGACGCTACCAGCCAGGCGCCGGCGCCGATGCCGACAATCATCAGCGCCACCGACACCAGCGTCTCGCGCCACAAATCGCGGATGGCACCCGGCCAGTCGTGCAGGAAAAAATCGGCGATGCGCTGGCGCAGCCCGCGGCGTGCCCCGTAGAGATAAAAATAACCCCGCAGCGACAGGGATTCGAGATAGGCGATCAGTGCGCTGTCGAGGGATGTCGCTCTCGCCACCGAAAGCGAAGATAATGCCGACCGGTAGAGCAGCGGCAGCGACAGCAGCTCTTCTTCCGACAGTGTTCGCGGCGCGCGTTTCTCGACGCGGGCGAGTAGCGCCTCGAACGCCTTCCAGTCGGCCTCGCGCTCCCGACGGAAGCTGGCCAGCGACTGGCGTACGGCATCACCGCGTCCAGCATCGCCGGGAACTGGCGCAGTCACAACAAATCCTCGCGCTTGAACTGCAGGTAGCGCTCGACCAGCGCCGGCCCCAGCCTGTGATGGTCGGCTTCGATCACATGCGCGCCGAGCAGCCGCAACCGGCCGATGACGACCTGCCTTTCGCGCAAAAGCCCGCCGGCGACGACGGCGCGGGCGACATCCTCGCCTGATGAAGGCGGCATGTCGGCCAAGCTCTCCAATTCGACATCTCTGATCATCATGAACAACACCAGATGCCGCTCGGTGAGCCGGCCGACGGTACGCAGCATCAATTCCGCGCTGATCGGATCGACGAAGTCGGTGAAGATGATCACCAGAGAGCGCCGGTCGAGCCGTGCCGCAAGCGTGGTCAGCGCCAGGGTGAAATTGGTCTCCTCGTTGGAATAGTCGATCTCAACCGCCCGCTTCTGGATCATTGCAAAGCTGGCCGAGCCGCGCACCGCGCCGCTGGCGACGCGCGGCCGCGCATCGAAGCTGAACAGGCTGACCATGTCGCCGCCCTTGAGCGCAATGAACGCCGACAGCAAGGCGGCAGCCACCGCCCGGTCCACCTTCGGGAGGCCGTCGACCGGCTCGCACATCAGGCGTCCGCTGTCGATGGCCAGCACGATGTTGTTGTTCTCCTCGATACGGAACTCGCGCGCCAGAAGCCTGCCGTGGCGGGCGCTGCGCTTCCAGTCGATCATCCGCCGGCCCATGCCGGGCTGATAATCCTTGAGCGCCTCGAATTCCCGGCCGTGGCCGGCCCGGCGCTGCGCATGCCCGTCGGGCAGGGCGTTGCGCTGCAGCAGCGTGATCGCCTGGTCGCGGGCGCTGCGGACGTCGGGCAACACTGCCACCTTGCTTTCCATCGGCAGGACGACCTGGTTCCAGACCAATCCGAACGGCCCGCGCCAGCGCAGCCACAGACGATCGAAGCTGGCGATGCCGCGCCGCAGCGCCTGGAACCGCAGGTCGAGAGATCCGCCATCTCCGGTGGCAGCCAGGGGACCGCCGGTACCGCCGATCGGCGCCAGGCGCGCATCATGACCGACGCGCGCCTCCAGGGTTGGCATCCGGCCTGAAAAACGGGCGGCGACGTGGACGGTGAACTGGCCGCCGACGCCGACCTGCGGCGGCGCGTGGAGGCTGGCGGCCAGCGATTTCCGCCCGCGTCCCGCCGCGGTGTCCACCGCCAGGAAGGCCAGCAGCAGGCAGATCCACAGCAATCCGAGATACCACAGCGACGGCAGCGCCAGCGCGACCAGGAAGGCCGGCACCGCGCCCGCCGCTGCCGCCCACACCGCTCGGCCGCTGGGATAGATCAACGCGGCGCTTCCGTCTGGTCGACCAGGTCGGAGACGATCTGCTCGACCAGCCGGCCATCGATCTGCGCGGCCGGCGACAGGATGACGCGATGGCGCAGCGCCGGCACCGCCAGCGCCTTGACGTCGTCTGGGATCACATAGGCGCGCCCGTCGAGCGCTGCCCGCGCCCGCGCCGCCCTGGCCAGCATGGCGCCCGCGCGTGGACTGGCGCCAACCTCCAAATCGGCGGTGTCGCGTGTGGCGCGCACCAGCGCCGCGATGTAGCCGACGACGTCGTCGACGAGGGTGACGGAGCCGACGGTTTCGAGTGCCTTCTCCAGCGTCTTGCGATCCGTCTGGGCCTTGATGCCGTATTGCGCGATGTCGTGCGAGGCGGAGCCGCCGCCGTGATGGATGATGATGGCCCGTTCCTCCTCGGGACCGGGATAGCTGACCCGATGCTTGAACAGGAAGCGGTCGAGCTGTGCTTCGGGCAGGGGATAGACACCCTGATGCTCGATCGGGTTCTGGGTCGCGACCACCATGAAGTTGCGGCCCAGCGAATGCGTGGTGCCGTCGAAAGTGACCGCATGCTCCTGCATCGCCTCCAGAAGTGCTGCCTGTGTCTTGGGCGGCGTGCGGTTGATCTCGTCGGCAAGCAAAAGATCGCAGAAGATCGGACCGCGCGTCAGCGTGAACTGTCCAGTCTGGAAATTGTAGATGTTCGATCCGACGATATCGCCAGGCATCAGGTCCGGCGTGAACTGGATGCGCCCGTAGGCGACACCCAGAGCCTGCGCGAAGCAGCGAGCGGTCATTGTCTTGGCCGTGCCCGGAGGGCCTTCCAGCAGGATATGCCCGCCGGCGAACAGGGCGGTCAGCATCAGGTCGACCGTGTCGTGCTGTCCGGTGATCGCCTTGGCCACTTCTTCCCTGATCCGTGTCGCCAGGGCCTTCACATCACCGACGTTCACCGAGCCTCCTTGCCGTCCAATCGTGCAGCCGCTCGGCTGCCTCGTGCATTTGTGTCAGGTTTTTCGCCTCGCCGGCGGCTTGCGCCCGCGCGGTGAATCCGCTGACTTCGTCCTTATCGCGAGAATCGAGCCAGCGGTCGAGCGCTTCGCCTTGCAGCCCCTGCGGCGCTCCCAGCAGTGCGCCGGCGCGCACCCGCATCAAGGCCGCGTAACGGCCTCCCAGTTCCTCGAGCCGCCCGGCGCGCCGCAACAGCATGGCCGTCGTATCCACCAGCGCACGCTTGCCGAAGGCAATGGCGCGCTGCTCGGCGCGCGGCGGGCCGAAACGGCCGAGGCCGCGCAGGAAAGCCAGCGCCGCCGCGGCCAGGATCGTCAGCGTCAGCGCCAGAAACGGCGGTTCGACCAGGAGCTTGGCAAGGTCGTATTTTCGCCCCGCGCCATGCAGCGTGAGATCGAACATGACCTGGCCCTTCTCGGGTTGCAGCAATGCAATCAGGTCGAGCGCGGCTGCCGCCTTGTCGGGATTCCCAATCGCGGCGTTGTTGATCAGGTCGGGGTCAGTCAGGACATAAAAGGGCTTGCCGTCCACTTCGGTGAGCACAGCCTTGTTGTTGCCGGCTACTATGATTGGATGCTCGTCCGCCACCCACTGCAATTCATCGGGGGCGGCAACAAGCTGGCCCTCGATGTCGAGTTGCTGCACCGTGCTTTGGCCGACGCCGATCTTTGCATTGGCGATCCGGCCGAGCCATTGGTTCACCACGGGATCGGGCAATCGCCCGAATTTCATCTTCCAACCTTCGTGCTCTTCCAGCGGCAGGGTTTGCCATTTCGGCAGCACGAAGAGGGTATTCAGGTCCTGCCGAAGTTCGAGGATGTGGTCGAGCGCGGCGGGATCGCTCTCTGGCGAAATGGTGACGATCAGCAGCATGTCGGTGCCGAGATCCTGATCGGTCCGCGCCATGGCTGGCGTCTCGCCGGTGAGCCGCAACCATTCCGCCAGGCCGGCATAGCCGACGCCGCTTTTCGACAGCGGCGTGGCGCTGCCATTGCCGGGTTGCCGGAAGTCGGGCGCATAGGTGGACAGCAGGAAGAAACCCGCTGCCGCAAGCAGGCTGGCGAAAATGCCCCAAAACAGCGTTCTTCGATTGAACGGTTCCTGTGCCGCTGGTTCGACCGTCGCAGCGCTCATATCCAGGCATCCCGGAAGACGAACCGCTCATAGGCGCCGCGTGCTTGCCGCCAGCCTTCGGCGCCGACCGGCCGGCGCGCGAACAATGCGGCTTCAACGATGCGTGCGATCTCGGCAAACGCCGCGCGGGCCTTGGCGGGAACCGAAGCAGCAGCGGCGATGTCGCGCGCCGTGAGCGACGGGCGCAAAAAATCCGGCAGCCGGCCGGCAATATCGGCGACACTGCGGCGAAGCAGGAGATGAACCGCTTCGTCATAGTCGCCTCGCGCGGCCAGCGCGTCGGCTTCCGACAGCAGGATCTGCGCGGCGCCGGCGTCGGGACGCCATGCTTCCTCCGCGTCGGTTTCGCGCCGTGCGCGCTGCCAAGGCAGGCGCCAGGCGATACCTTTCATCTCGAGGAAGACCAGGAGCAGGATAATCGCGACACCTGATAGCACCGCGCCCCAGAACAGATAGATCATATAGGGACCGAGCGACGACAACAGGTCCAGCAGCGGCTTCAGCCAGTCAGGCGGCTGAGGCGGTACATAGGCCGGCAGGTCGAACTGGATCGACTTATCCGAGATCAACTGCTCATGCGCTCTTGCCAGCCATTCGGCTTCCGCTGTGCCTGGCTGTGCCACTGCCAACTGTCCCCTGCAACCTGTGGTCCCCAGTCGACACTGGCAATGCACAACGGCAATTGCAAGTGGGCTAGACGTCGATCTCCAATGTTGGCACATTTGATGCGGGGATCACCAGCCGATATGCGGTGATTAAGCGGGGGACGCATCATGGTTTCAACGACATTGGAACGGCCGGACAAGTTTCGCATCGGCAGGGTTTTCAACGACAGCTTTGCTGTCATCAGCCGCAATATCGGTCTGTACCTTGGACTCGCGCTGCTGTTCTCAGGTCTGCCGGCGACAGTTCTCCGACTCTGGACCGAATCGACCTTGAGCGGGACTGCACTGGGCGACCCGACCGCGGTGGCCGATCCTAGTATGATGTTTTGGAATTCTTCCGTCGGCATTGCCGCCGGATTAGTATCCTTTATCCTGTCGCTGCTGCTCCAGTCGGCACTCGTGCGGGCGACGATCGAGGATTTGAACGGCAAACGGCCGTCCTTTGGCGACTGCATCCAGATAGCCATCCGCTATTTGCTCCCAACCCTGGGGATCGGCCTGCTCGTAGTGCTGGGGGCGGGCCTTGCTTCATTAGCTCTGCTGGTCCCCGGAATCATATTGTGGCTTGGTTGGTCGGTGGCTATTCCAGTTCTGATACAGGAGCGCCTAGGTGTGCTCGGCAGCATGTCGCGCAGCCGCGTCCTGACCAAGGGCAGCCGCTGGGCGCTATTTGGTCTTTTCCTTATCCTTATGATCATCACGATGGTCATTCAGTCGGTGATGGCGGCTATCGTTCTCCTGCTAGACGGAATTGTCGCCGATGTGGCGGCAACCATGCTGTCGACCGTGGTTTCTATGGTGCTGTCGGTAGCCACGGCGGTCAGCTATGTCGAACTGCGTCAGGTCCAGGAAGGCACCAGCGTCGACGAACTGGCGGAAATCTTCTCATAGCGGCAAGGCCGCGTTCATCGCATCAGGATCCGCCTGGACTGGACGGGTTACATCATGTCTTCAACGACACTGGAACGACCGGACAAGTTTCGCATCGGCAGGGTTTTCAACGACAGCTTGCCGTCATCGGCCGTAACGCCGTTCAGGCGTCACTGGTGCGCGCCACCATCGAGGACCTGAACGGCAAGCAGCCTTCGTTCGGTGACTGCATCGCGAGAGCAGTCTCCTTCCTCCTGCCGACGTTCGCCATTGCCCTGTTGGTTGGTTTAGGCGTGGGCCTCGGTTTTATCCTGCTGATTGTGCCTGGCATCATGTTGGCGCTCCGTTGGTCGGTCGCGGTGCCGGCACTGGTGCAAGAGCGGCTCGGCGTATTCGGCTCGATGGCCCGCAGCCACGATCTGACCAAGGGAAGCCGCTGGGCGCTGTTCGGCCTGTTCATTATCCTGATCATTATCGCCATTGCCATCGAGTTGGCGCTCGGCACTGCAACCGCGCTGTTTGGAGGGGGGATAGTGGGTGCGGTGGTGGATGCATTGGTGACGAGTGTAACGTCTATGGTGATGTCGATCGCCACCGCAGTCAGCTATGTCGAGCTGCGGCAGGTTAGGGAAGGCACCAGCGTCGACGAACTGGCGGAGATCTTCTCCTGACGCGAGAGGTCGCCTACCACATCATGAACGAACCGATCCGCGTCGGAGACCTTGCCGGCGCTCACGTCGGCGATTGCCTGATCGACGATGGCCGCGCCCTCTCTCCCGGATGTCCACAACGATTACCCGGTGCTGCTGTCGGAAATGACCCCGACGAGCCGAGCGACCTGTTCGGGATGCTGCTCAGGGCGGCATCGGCGAAGACTGCGCAGCCGGCGTTGTAGTGCCGGCGGGTAGCATTCCCGGCGGCAGGGGTGACAGCAGCAGACAAATCCCGTATATTCACATAAAGATGTCTTTATGTCGCTTAAGCGCGACCGTCGCCCTGAGGACGAAATATGTCGCAAAACCCATCGTCGTTGGACGACCTGTTCGGCCCCGTCGCGGCCAAGCCCGACGGTTCGGAAGTGCTTGCTGCGCTGACGGCGGCGGCGCGCGAACGCATCCTCATCCTCGATGGCGCCATGGGCACGCAGATCCAGGGCCTGGGCTTCGACGAGAACCATTTCCGTGGCGACAAATTCGCCGAGTGCGCCTGTCACCAGCAGGGCAACAACGACCTGCTGATCCTGACGCAGCCCAAGGCGATCGAGGAGATTCACTATCAATACGCCATCGCCGGGGCGGACATTCTTGAAACCAACACCTTCTCCTCGACCTCCATCACCCAGGCGGATTATGGCATGGAGGACGCGGTCTACGCTCTGAACCGCGACGGTGCACGGCTGGTGCGCAGGGCAGCGGCAAGGGCCGAGCAGGAGGACGGCAAGCGTCGTTTCGTCGCCGGTGCGCTGGGACCGACCAACCGCACCGCCTCGATGTCGCCCGACGTCAACAATCCCGGCTACCGCGCCGTGACATTCGACGACTTGCGCCTTGCCTATGGCGAGCAGCTGCGCGGTCTCATTGACGGCGGTGCCGACATCATTCTGATCGAGACCATTTTTGATACGCTGAATGCCAAGGCGGCAATCTTTGCCTGCAACGAGATCTTCATCGAGAAGGGCGTGCATCTGCCGGTGATGATGTCCGGCACGATCACCGACCTGTCCGGCCGCACGCTGTCGGGCCAGACGCCGACGGCTTTCTGGCATTCGGTCCGCCACGCCAACCCGTTCACGATAGGCCTCAATTGCGCGCTGGGCGCCAAAGCCATGCGCGCGCATCTGGACGAAATATCCGGCGTCGCCGACACCTTTGTTTGCGCCTATCCGAATGCCGGCCTGCCCAACGAATTCGGCCAATATGACGAAAGCCCGGAGTTCATGGCTGCGCAGATCGAGGATTTCGCGTGCGACGGCCTGGTCAATATCGTCGGTGGCTGCTGCGGCTCGACGCCCGACCACATCCGCGCCATCGCACAGGCCGTGAAGAAATATCCGCCGCGCGCTGTTCCCGACATCGAGCCGCAGATGCGCCTTTCGGGGCTCGAGCCGTTCACGCTGACCGACGAGATTCCGTTCGTCAATGTCGGCGAGCGCACCAATGTCACCGGCTCGGCGAAATTCAGGAAGCTGATCACCGCGGGCGACTATGCCGCGGCGCTCGAAATCGCCCGCGACCAGGTCGCCAACGGCGCGCAGATCATCGACATCAACATGGACGAAGGCCTGATCGATTCGAAGCAGGCAATGGTCTGTTATCTCAACCTGATCGCCGCCGAGCCGGACATCGCCCGCGTTCCCGTAATGATCGACAGTTCCAAATGGGAGATCATCGAAGCCGGCCTGAAATGCGTGCAGGGCAAGCCGCTGGTCAATTCCATCTCGATGAAGGAGGGCGAGGAGGCTTTTCTGCATCATGCGAAGCTCGTCCGCGCGTATGGCGCGGCGGTGGTCGTCATGGCCTTCGATGAGGACGGCCAGGCCGACACCCAGGCGCGCAAGGTCGAAATCTGCACCCGCGCCTACAGACTTTTGACCGAGCAGGCCGGATTCCCGCCCGAGGACATCGTTTTCGATCCGAACATCTTCGCCATCGCCACCGGCATCGACGAGCATAACAATTACGGCGTCGACTTCATCGAAGCCGCTAGGCAGATCACCGCGACGCTTCCGCATGTCCACATATCGGGCGGCGTGTCGAACCTCTCCTTCTCGTTTCGCGGCAACGAGCCGGTGCGCGAGGCCATGCATGCCGTGTTCCTCTACCATGCCATCCAGGCCGGCATGGACATGGGCATCGTCAACGCCGGACAGCTTGCCGTCTATGACACCATCGATCCCGAACTGCGCGAAGTCTGCGAGGACGTCGTCAACAATCGTCAGCCGAAGGGCGGCGGCAGCGCAACCGAACGCCTGCTGGAACTCGCCGAACGTTTTAGGGGCACGGCGGGCAAGGAAGCGCAGGAACGCGATCTCGCCTGGCGCGACTGGCCGGTCGAGCAGCGCATTTCGCACGCACTGGTCAACGGCATCACCGAATTCATCGACCAGGACACGGACGAGGCGCGGCGCGCCGCCGAGCGTCCGCTGCATGTCATCGAAGGTCCTCTGATGGACGGCATGAATGTCGTCGGCGATCTGTTCGGCGCGGGAAAGATGTTCCTGCCGCAAGTGGTGAAATCCGCTCGCGTCATGAAACAGGCCGTCGCCGGCCTGCTGCCGCACATGGAGGCGGAGAAGCTGGCGAATGCCGCCAAAGGCGTCGACACCGGTGAACGCCAGACCGCCGGCAAGATACTGATGGCGACGGTGAAGGGCGATGTCCACGACATCGGCAAGAACATCGTCGGCGTGGTTCTGGCCTGCAACAATTACGAGATCATCGACCTCGGCGTCATGGTGCCGGCGGCAAAGATCCTGCAGACGGCGCGCGAGCAAAAGGTCGACATCATCGGCCTGTCCGGCCTGATCACGCCCTCGCTCGACGAGATGGCGCACATGGCCGCCGAGATGGAGCGCGAGGGTTTTGACATTCCGCTGTTGATCGGCGGTGCTACGACCAGCCGCGTGCATACCGCAGTAGAGATCCATCCGCGCTATATCAGTGGCCAGACCGTCTATGTCGCCGATGCCAGCCGCGCGGTCGGCGTGGTGTCGGCACTTCTGTCGAACGAGACCAGGGGCGGTTATGTCGACAACGTTCGCGCCGAATACAAGAAGGTCGCCGATGCGCACGCGCGCAGCGAAGCCGACAAGCAGCGCCTGCCGCTGGCCAAGGCGCGGGCCAACGCCCACAGGATCGACTGGTCGGCCTACGCGCCGCCAAAACCGTCCTTCCTCGGCCTGAAAACCTTCGAAGCCTGGGATCTGGCCGAGCTCGCGCGCTATATCGACTGGACGCCGTTCTTCCAGACCTGGGAGCTGAAGGGTCGCTATCCCAAAATCCTAGACGACGAGGCGCAAGGGCCGGCGGCACGCCAGCTCTTCGACGACGCCCAGGCGATGCTGGCCAAGATCATTGCGGAAAAATGGTTCGCGCCAAAGGGCGTCATCGGCTTCTGGCCGGCAAATACCGTCGGCGACGACATCAGGCTGTTCACCGACGATGCTAGGTCGCAGGAGCTGGCGACCTTCTTCACGCTGCGCCAGCAGCTGACCAAGCGCGACGGCAAGGCGAACGTCGCGCTGTCGGATTTCGTCGCGCCGTTGGACAGCGGCAAGGCCGACTATCTCGGCGGCTTCATCGTCACCGCCGGCATCGAGGAAGCGGCGATCGCCGAGCGCTTCGAACGTGCCAATGACGACTACTCGTCGATCATGGTCAAGGCGCTGGCCGACCGTTTCGCCGAAGCCTTCGCCGAACGCCTGCACGAGAAGGTGCGCAAGGAGTTCTGGGCCTATGCGCCGGATGAGGATCTGGCGCCGGACGAGCTGATCGGCGAACCCTATCGCGGTATTCGCCCGGCGCCCGGTTATCCGGCGCAGCCCGACCACACCGAGAAAGCGACGCTTTTTCGACTACTCGACGGCGAGCGCAACGCCGGCGTCAGCCTGACCGAGAGCTTTGCGATGTGGCCGGGCTCCTCCGTGTCGGGTATCTACCTGTCGCACCCCGAAAGCTATTACTTCGGCGTGGCCAAGGTCGAGCGCGACCAGGTCGAGGACTATGCGCGCCGCAAGGCCATGCCGCTAGCCGAGGTCGAGCGCTGGCTCGGCCCTATACTCAACTATGTGCCGACCCCCTTCGCCGAAGCCGCGCAGTAAGGCAGCAGCTTTGACCTGACATCGCGGTCGATGACCAGGTGAATCGCTTCGAGAGCAACGGCCTGGCCCACTCATCATGCGATGAAAGGAGAGGCTTGCCGAATTCGCTGACCAATCGATCAGCCCCGGTGGTGCATCGTACCGCCACGGATTGACGCGCGACACTTTAGCTGCAAGGTATATTAACGTCCTGTTTACCATATATATTGGTCTCGGCAGGGACTTGAGGGGGCAATTTGGAACCGTTTCTGGGCGCGAACCGCCTTAATTGGGATGATCGAGCCGAGCTGCATTCGACCGACACAACGGGCAGCTACCACATAGAAAATGTACTGGCTGGCGGATCCAATCTCTATGAGCTGGAAACGCGCGAGGTCGGTGACATTGTCGGCAAGGATATCGTCCATCTGCAATGCCATATCGGGCTCGACACAATCAGCTTGAAGAATCTGGGCGCGGGCAGCGTGACCGGCCTCGACTTTTCACCGACGGCGATCGCAGCGGCGCGGGATTTCGCTGCAAAGGCAGGCACTGACGTGCGCTTCGTGGAGGCGCCACTGTTCGAGGCAGTCGAAGCGCTTGGCCGGACCTTTGACATCGCTTACGTTACCTGGGGTTCGGTAAACTGGCTTGACGACGTGTTCCGCTGGGCGCGGGTGGTTGCCGATCTCCTGCGGCCCGGCGGCCGGCTCTATCTCGCCGAGGGCCATCCGTTGATGTTCCAGTGTGACCGCAAGGCTGCGGCGCTGGAGTTCAAGCATGACTGGCGAACGCCAATAGCTCGACCACTCGCATGGAACGAAGAACTCACCTATACCGGCGACGACCGCATCTTGAAACATCCGCGCTACTATGAGTGGATTCATCCGGTCAGCGACGTGGTGAACGCGCTGATTTCAGCTGGGCTGACGCTGGATTTTCTCAATGAGCATGACACGGTTTCGTGGCAGCACTTTTCATTTGCCGTGAGGGCCGGCAAGGATATGTACGGCTTGCCAGAGAACTCTCCCAAGATTCCAATGGCCTATTCCATTGGCGCGACGAAGCGTAGCGTCGGCAAGATACCCTACCTGGTTACCGCCAAGGCGATTGAGGGCCACTAATGCATGTCGCGCAAAAGCATGCCATCGGGCTTGAACCGAGGGTGTGCGGCGGTTTTGCAGTAACGACATGCATAAAACAAAACTTGAAGCGCGCATGAATCCATTCAGCCGCGACGCGCTTTAAGTCGTCAGCCGGAGCCGCAGGTCCGTGTCAGCCACTCCGGCCACCTCAGGCGGTTGGAGGGTGCAAAATTTTTTAGGACCCGTGAAGGTCAAAATTAAACATTGATAGCTAATATACCTTGGTCGGGTTGGCCCAGAACCTGAATAGTATCTGAGGAATCGCCTATTGGCTCCTTTCCGCGCTAGGTTCGGCGGTATCAAGAAGGCCGTTTTCTCGTCGGCAAATATCCCGGCGGCAATGGCGGTGATCGTTATTGCCGTTGGCACAGCGTTCGCGGACCACCAGAACAAAGTCGTCTCGGATCAAGCCGCCCGAGCGGATGTCCTGGCCAAGGTCAATCTTATCCGTGCCAAGCTTGAAGGCAACATCAACGGAAACCTTCAACTGGTGCAGGGACTGGTCGCGGCGGTCGTGACTGAGCCCTATATGGGACAGCAACGCTTCGCCTCGCTGGCGAGCAACCTGTTTGGCAGGGGCTCGCAATTGAAGAATATTGCCGGCGCGCCCGATCTGGTCATTTCTCTGATGTACCCGATGAATGGCAACGACAAGGCGATAGGCCTCGATTACCGCAAGGACGAGCGGCAGCGTCTGGCCGCGCTCAGGGCGCGAGACAAGCGCGAGCTAATTCTTGCCGGTCCCGTCGACTTGAGGCAGGGAGGGCAAGGCTTCGTCGGCCGTATTCCCGTCTTTGTACGCAGTGCGGGCAACACCGAAAGGTTCTGGGGCATCATTTCGGCCGTCGTCGACGTTCAGCGCCTCTATAAGGCGAGCGGCCTGCTTGACGATGATCTCGGGATTGACATAGCGCTGATCGGTAAGGACGCTCTCGGTCCAACCGGAGAGCAATTCTTCGGCAATGAGCGCGTCGCCAAAAGCAATCCGGTGACAGCCGACGTTCTGCTCCCGTCCGGTTCGTGGCGGATCGCAGCCATTCCCAAAAACGGCTGGCCTTCGACGCCCGACAACGCGTGGTTCTTGCGCGCCATCATGGCGGTGGCCGGGGCATTGGTTGTGATCCCATTCCTGGTGACCGGTCGCCTGATTGGCGAGAGACAGCGCAACTATGCGGAACTGAGTCGATTGTCGAGACGCCTGGAACTCGCTCTGGAAGCGTCGGCTATTGGCGTTTGGGAACACGATCTCGCGACCAACGAACTGACGTGGGACGACCGCGTCAATGAAATATACGGCAAACCAGCTGGGGAGGGCCGCGGCTACCTGGACTGGGCGGGAGCAATCCACCCGGATGATTTGGCTGGCGCCAACGCCGATTTCGACCGCGCGATGGTCGACGGCGGGCCATATTTGTCGGAATACCGGATTATTCGGCCGGATGGCGAGATACGCCATGTCCGATCCAAGGCGATAATTTACCGGGCCGCAGACGACACCCCAAAAATGATTGGCGCCGAATGGGATGTGACAGCCGATGTCCTGTTGAACAAGGACCTGGTACGCGCAAAACAGCTTTCCGAGTCGAAAAATGCAGAACTCGAGTCGGCCAAGGCGCGCATAGAGCACATTGCGCTCCACGATTCGCTGACCGGTTTGCCCAACCGGCGTTACCTCGACCAGGTGCTGGAAGACTACGCGGCAAACGCCAGGCGGACCGGCGGGTATGCCGCACTGCTCCACATAGATCTCGATCGGTTCAAGCACATTAACGATACGCTTGGCCACGCCGCAGGCGACGCAATGCTTGTTCACGCCTCGACCGTGCTCCGATCCAAGGTCGATGGCGAGGGATTCGTCGCTCGGATCGGAGGAGACGAATTCATCGTCCTGTGCGCGGTGCATGACGATATCGAGCAACTGGCGCTGCTCGCTGACCGCGTCATCAGCCAGATGCGGGAACCGGTCTACTATCAGGGCCATCGATGCCGTTTTGGCGTGAGCGTGGGAATTGCAGTCGATAACGGAAAAGATGTCGAAGCCAAACACCTGCTGGTCAACGCTGACATCGCGCTTTACCGGGCAAAGAGTCGTGGGCGCAATCGATACGAGTTCTTCACCGAGGCGATGCAAAGCGAGATCGTCGAGACAAAACGGATTGCCGACGAAATTCTCGGCGGCCTTGAGCGCAACGAGTTCATTCCCTTCTACCAGCCGCAATTTGACGCAAAAACCCTTGAAATTGTTGGGGTTGAGGCGCTGGCGCGATGGCGGCATCCGGAGAAGGGCATTTTGGCGCCCGACGTCTTCCTAAGGATTGCGGAAGAATTGAATGTCGTCTCGATCATCGATCGAAACATATTAGAGCAATCGCTTTTGGATCTCGAAGGGTGGTCTGCTGCGAATCTCCATATTCCGCGGGTGTCAGTCAATGTTTCGGCACGCCGCCTTCAGGATGAGGAACTCATAAAGAGTCTTAGGGAACTAAATATCAAGAAGGGAACAGTTGCCTTCGAGCTCGTTGAGTCAATTTTCCTTGACGAAAATGATGATTTTGTTACCTGGAATCTTGAGCAGATAAAAGAGCTCGGCATTGACATAGAAATAGACGATTTTGGCACGGGCTACGCCTCTATAGTCAGCTTGCTCAAGCTGCAGCCTCGCCGGTTGAAGATAGATCGCCAATTGGTCATTCCTATTGTCAAATCGCCGCAACGAAGGCAGGTCGTCTCATCGATCATTGAAATCGGCAAATCCCTGGGTATCGAGGTCGTAGCCGAGGGTGTCGAGACGATGGAGCACGCACAGACACTCAAGAGCTTGGGCTGCGACATATTGCAGGGTTATGCCTTCGGGCATGCGTTGGATGCCGACGGACTAAAGGCATTTGTTCGATCTCGGCGTCTGCGCCCGAAACGGGTTTTGGATGAACCGCTCCGGTTGGGGAGAGTATAAGCGCATAAGCCTCACGTCACAGAGTAGCGCTTCGCTTGAGTCTTGGGATTTGGAGATTGGCCGATCACGGCAGCGAAGTTCTGGGGGCCTATGCACCCGATGAGACCTGGCCCCGGACAGCTGATCGGCGACCCCTATCTCGGCATCGGCCCGGCAACGGAGGCAGGACCAAACGCACAATGGCAGCCTTGGCGGTTGTCCAGGCAATGGCGCGGATATGTCGGCAGACGATCGATGATCTACCGGATTAACTGGTGAAACGTCCGGCTCTTCTGCAGGACGTCGTTGCCGATCGCCCGGCAATCGCAGCGGCCGGCGAAGCAGGCCGAAGTGCACTTGTCACTGACCAGGGAACGATATCGGCCCCCATGTGTTAGAAATCCATGGACACTTTGGAACCCCAGGGCCACGGGACGGTGGCCGACATTTTGACATCGGAAGTTGCCAATGCCAGGCAGCGCATCCACCGGACCGAGCTCGCGCTTCAACGTACTGAAGAAATGCTGGCCGAGAACCTCGCGTTGCGCAACAGGATACGAACTGCGGTCGAGGCCGCAGACCGCTTGGTGAAGATCGATCCCCCCAGCTTTGAAGGACGTCGCGCGGGTTGAACTGGGCCGGCGTTTCATTCGTCGCGCCCTTCAGGCCACCGGCGCCACCACTCTCGCTCCAGAACTTTGCCAACCACATCTACGTCTGGGCTGCACGCTCGCGAACAGCCGGAACCAACGGCGACCACAAGCGGTTTACCAATCGAAGGGACCGCAATGGATTCGGAATAATGGAACTTTTAGATATGGAACTGGCGCGAGCCCGACAGCGGCTTAATCGGGCCGAGCGCTCCCTTGAGCGTGCGAACGAGATGCTGGATGATGACTGCGGTGTCGGCATCAATATCGCGCTATGCAGCAGGATACGGGCTGCGCAACAGCGCGTAATTGAGGCCAGATCGCGGTTGACGAAGATCGATCCCACTAGCGCTGACGGAGTTCGCACGGGTTGATCCGGCCCGTCGACGTGCCGCCTCGGGCATATAGGACGATCGGTTCGGCACTCCGGCGGTCGCGCACCAAGCAAGCCAACGCACTGCTTGAGGCGACGCGTTCGGTCCTAAGGCCAACCATTTTGCTTGGCGATCTCAACGAATGGCGGGTGCACAGCAGATCCTCGTTGCTGGCGCTACTGCCGCATTTTGGTCCAATTCACACCGTGCTGTCCAGTTTCCCTTCGCGATTCCCTTTGCTTGCGCTCGATTGGATCCTGGCCAAACCACCAAGTCTGATTTCCAGCCTCGAAGTGCACCATACATCGCTATCTCGGATCGCCTCCGATCATCTACCGATCATGGCACGATTAAGTCTCCAGGGGATTCGACAGCTACATTTGCAACCAGATTACCTTTGAAGGGTTCTTGCTACGATTTTGAGCGAGGCCGGGTTTCTATCGCTGAAAGGGTAGAAAATTTTATGGAAGTATCCATTACGCGGATTGCACACGACAACATCAAAGCAGGCAAGAGCGGCTTGCTGCTGGTCCCGGACAATTATGACGCCTTCGCCGGGCGCGTTCTGGCGGCAAGGAGTGCCGTTCGCAGTCTCGATCTCATGTACTACCTTTGGCACGATGACCACACTGGCCGCTTGCTCTTGCAGGAAGTTTTCCGGGCCGCTGAGCGCGGTGTGCGAGTTCGCATGCTCCTTGATGACGCCAATCCGCGAAAGAACGATGCGGCCTATCTGGCCTTGAGCAATCATCCAAACATCGAGTTGAAGTTGTTTAATCCGAGCGGCGTCAGGCAACGCAGCGTCATGCGCGCTGTGGAAATTGTATTGCGACTATTTGCGTTGACCCGGAGGATGCACAACAAGGCATGGATCGCTGACGACAACGTTGCTATCGTAGGCGGGCGCAACGTTGGCGATGCCTATTTCGACGCAGCAGAAACCAATTTTCGCGACTTAGACGTGCTGCTCCTCGGTCCTGCCGTGCAGCAAACCGCCGAAATATTTGAGGCATTCTGGGCTTGCGAGGACGCGAAATCAATCAGTGTCCTGGGTCCAGCCGCGGAGAACGAGCATTCCGATTTGTTTTCGGGAAGCGATCTCGAAACCGAATCAATGCTTTTGAACGGGATCGGTGACCGAGGGTCCATCGCAGAGTTCATCGCGGCCAGCAACGACGTGCATTGGGTGGATCGAGTTCGGGTGATTTCCGATCCTCCAGAGAAGGTGAGAGGTTGGAGACGTCGCAGCTGGCTTACCAAGGAGTTGCTTCCCCTCATAAAGTCGGCGCGCAACAATCTGGAAATTGTATCTCCCTATTTCATCCCTGGCAAAAGGGGCTCCGCGGTCCTGATGGACCTCGTCAGCAATGGGGTTGACGTTTCCGTTTTGACCAATTCCTTGGCCGCTACAGACGTCGCCGCGGTTCATGGGGCTTATGCAAACTATCGCAAGCGATTGCTGAGGAATGGCGTAAGACTGTTCGAGCTCCAGCCCTTCACTCGCGGTCAGGGAATTTCGGTGTTTGGCTCCAAGGGTGCCAGTCTGCACACCAAATCGTTCACGGTTGACGACAGGGCTGGGTTCGTCGGTTCCTTCAATTTTGATCCCCGGTCAGTGTCTTTGAACTCGGAGATGGGCGTGCTCTTTGAGGATGCCGAATTAGTCGGTGAACTTCGGCGCTTTTTTCAAGCGGAGATATCACTAGAAACCAGCTATCGGCTGGAACTAAAGAACAATGTGCTGCACTGGCATGGATGCGAAGAAGGCAAAATCCAAGAATACACACACGAACCAGAGGCCGGAATTTTTCGCCGGGTTCTGGCGGCCTTGGTCCGCCACCTTCCGGTTGAGTCTCAGCTTTAGCCAGACCCACGGCGGGATCGACGCGGCGTTCTTGCCGCGAGCCGGGTACGGCATACCTGAAGAACGGCGACGTGAATGTGCCAAGCACAGCGCCCCGGGGCCGCGGTGGAAAGGCCGGGAGCATGCAGCATCCGCCCTCTGGCAATTGTCAGCTTGCTGCCGCCGATCGCGTGAAGACGATGGTGACCTTCGTCCCTTCGCTGGCGCTCGAGGCGACGTTGAACTTTGCCTCGGCGTTCTCTGTCAGCGAGCGCGCGATCAGCGCGCCGAGCTTGCCGGGCTTGGGCCATGTCTCCCCTTCCGGCAGGCCGATACCGTCGTCCGCAACTATCACCAGGCAGCCGTCGCCATCGGCGATGCTGTGCAGCTTTATCGTCCCGCCTTCACGCCCTTGGAATGCATGCTTGAGTGCATTTGTGAGCAATTCGTTCACGACCAGTCCCGTTGGCATGGCGACGTTGATCGATACCGGATAGGTATCCACCTTCATGTCGAGGCGGATCCCCTCAACTGCATGCGACCCCATCACCGCGGAGGCGATCTGGCTAAGATAAACGCCGAGATCGACCTCATCCTTCTGCTCGTCTGCCGATAGCGTCTGGTAGAGGATCGCCAGAGCGTCGACGCGGCCGGCGAGCCTCTCAAATCTTTTCTGGTCGGGCTCGGTCGCGTTACGGGTTTCTAGACGGATCAATGCGGTGATCATCTGTAAGTTGTTCTTCACCCGGTGCTGCAGTTCGCGCAACAGGGTGTCCTTCTCACGGACGCGCTCCTCCACCAAGCGCGCTTCTTCAGATTCGCCATGGGATGAGACGTCGACCAGAGCCACCAGTCGGAAGCAGTTCGTGCCGTTATCGTCCACGATGATGTTTGAATAAACGTCGACAAGAGCCGGGTTGGCCCCGACGGGCTCCAGCCGGAAAGTGCCGACGAAATCGGTTTCCTCGACCAAGGCCTCGGGCAGAGGCCGGCCCTTCTGCTGGTGGATGCCAATGCCGGAAAGTGCTCCCCAGTTTTGCCGGGTAAGCTCGGCTGCCTTCAGGCCTGACACTTTTTCGAATTCTGGATTAGCATAGACGACGCGCTCCTTCGCGCCTAAGTCCGACACGGCGATAGCGATCGGCACCTGGTCAAGAAATTTTTTGAACTGCTCGCTTTCCAGCGCGGTGGCAAGGTCCGGTGTATCGAGCAATTGCTCAACTGCCTCAGCCTTGTCTGAATCTGATGTCATCTTGGTCGCCTGTGCTTTGCGTGGGAGCCTCAGTCTCAGTCATGCACTTTGCTCGACACCGACAACGCTGGAAGCGGCTGCGCGATGTCAGGAGTAGGACGAGCCCGCGTCACGGAGCGGCAGAGCCATGGGCAACACAGGCCGTCTTGCTGAGAGTTCAGTCAACCTTGCGTCACTTTGCACGGCCACGACCTTTTTTCCAACAGCGTTGTGCCAAAATCCCGTCTCTGCCAATCGAAATTGACGATCTGCACGTCGCCGGAACTGCCGACGGAATATTTCCGCCATTTGCAATGGGCTCACCTGGCAGCGGCGGCGCCGGTGGCGGCATGCGGTGGCCAAACCGCACCCCGCATGTGCTCATCCAGGTCTGGCTGCTTCGCCGCGACACGATCGGGCGAAACGGTATGCTGCGCCGGTTCCGGCCGCTTTGGAGTTGCCCGGGTTGGCTCGCGGGACCTATCGGGTCATCGCCTGGGATACCGCGGCCGGCAGGCAAACGGGGGAATGGCAAGCGAATTCCGACATGGCTGAAACTTGATGTGCCGCCGTTCTCTGCCAATGTGGCGCTTGCCATTCGCCGAACCTGAGCAGGATGGAGACTGCGCCTGAAGGTATTCATTTGCTCGCTGATCTGACTTGTCATTGCCCAAGGTCTTTGCAACTTCGTCGCCAATGCCGATGTCAGTGATCTGCGCCAAGCGAAGTTGCGCGGAGATCTCACGAGATCTGCGCATTAGGTGTTGCGCTCGCCCGAACGCGACTGCTGGTTTGTGGCATCGGCCGATCCGCCCAGCGTGTCGGCGACCGTGGCACCTCG
>NZ_JBVVQV010000037.1:0-53064 GCF_055811235.1 Mesorhizobium sp. WSM4810
TAGGGCAGTAGGGCAGTAGGGCAGTAGGGCAGTAGGGCAGTAGGGCAGTAGGGCAGTAGGGCAGTAGGGCAGTAGGGAAAGATGGCGCCTCACGAGCGCAGTCTTTTGCAGTTCACCCCATACATACTCCCTTACTCCCTTACTCCCTTACTCCCTTACTCCCTTACTCCCTTACTCCCTTACTCCCCTACCTACTGCGCCGCCGCTCCGAAGCGGGCTGAAACGCAACGCGGGCGTGATACTTGCAATAGGGTCCGGTTTCGGCCGCGTCGTTGCCGCAGAAATGGAACTCCTCCGAAAGCGGATCGCCATTCGGCCATTTGCATGTCCGCTCGGTCAATTCGACGAGCTGCAGATGCCGCGAGATCGGCACGACGACGTTCTCGACCGGACGGACATAATGACGCGTCACCGGTACGGCGTCGAATTGCGCCTGCAGCGCGGTCGCGCCGATCGACGTGGTGATATGCCGCGCAGTGCTCGCGGCCCGCGACACCGATTTCTGCACGCTCGATCCCTGCACGCTCTTCTTCTGGCGTGCCGGCGTGGCAGTCGCGCGTCCGCGGCCCGACAGTTTCAGCCGATGCACCTTGCCGATGACGGCATTGCGGCTGACACCCCCAAGCTGTGCGGCGATCTGGCTGGCGCTCAGCCCCTCCGACCACAATTTTCTAAGAAGTTCGACCCGCTCGTCAGTCCAATTCATGAGACCGCGCTCCTGCTGAAATGTGCGGCGATCGGAATCCTTCCACGATCCGGCTTCCGCCGGGCAGACACCACATATATCGGGTGATTAGGTCCGCCGCACGAAATCTAGTTATTTCTCGACCTATAATTACCTTATGCGCTGACTCGGTGACAAGAGTCCGAGGGCCAACACGAATCGGTTTTTTCGGTTTTCCCCAACTTGCCCGGTCGCTGATGAGCCGGCGTCTCGCTGGAAAGCTTGCCGCGCGTCCTTGCGCGACGTTTTCGTTGACTTCATGGCCGAAAAACACGATAAGCCGCACAGGCCGCCGCTTTGGCGGCTTTTTGATTTTCCGGTTCCGGAGACGCATATAATGAGCGGTTCGGCGCTTTTCGAGACCTTTACCCGCGCACCCCTGGCCTTCGACCATGGGGAAGGCACTTGGCTGGTCACCGACAAGGGCGAGCGGTATCTCGATTTTGGCGGCGGCGTTGCCGTGAATTCGCTGGGCCACAGCCATCCGCATCTGGTCTCGGCACTCACCGAGCAGGCGGCCAAGCTCTGGCATGTCTCCAACCTGTACGAGATTCCGGGGCAGAGCCGTCTGGGCGAGCGGCTGGCCGACGCCACCTTCGCCGACAAGGTGTTCTTCACCAATTCCGGCGCCGAGGCGCTGGAATGCGCCATCAAGACGGCGCGGCGCTACCATTTCGTCAAGGGCCATCCCGAGCGCTTTCGCATCATCACCTTCGAAGGCGCCTTTCATGGCCGCACGCTGGCGACCATCGCCGCCGGCGGCCAGTATAAATACCTGGAAGGTTTCGGCCCCAAGGTCGAAGGTTTCGACCAGGTCGGCTTCGACGACATCGACGCCGCCGAAAAGGCGATCACATCAGAGACCGCCGCGATCCTGATCGAGCCGGTGCAGGGCGAGGGCGGTATCCGCCCGGTGCCGACGCAGTCGCTGAAGCGGCTGAGGCAGCTCTGCGAACAGCATGATCTGCTGCTGATCTTCGACGAGGTCCAGTGCGGCATCGGCCGCACCGGAAAACTGTTCGCGCATGAATGGGCTGGCGTCACGCCCGACATCATGGCGGTCGCCAAGGGCATCGGCGGCGGCTTCCCGGTGGGCGCCTGCCTCGCCACCGACGAGGCCGCTGTCGGCATGACCGCCGGCGTGCACGGCACCACTTTCGGCGGCAATCCGCTGGCGATGGCGGTCGGCAACGCCGTGCTCGACGTCGTGCTGGCAGACGGTTTTCTGGAGGATGTGCAGCGCAAGGCGTTGCTGCTGAAGCAGGGGCTGGCGGGTGTCGCCGACGAATTTCCCGATGTCATCGAAGACATCAGAGGCAGCGGCCTGATGCTCGGCCTGAAATGCGCCGCGCCCAACACCAAGGTGAACATGGCGTTGCGCGACCAGCATCTGCTGGCGGTTCCGGCCGGCGACAACGTTCTTCGCCTGCTGCCGCCGCTCACCGTCACCGACGCCGAGATCCATGCGGCGCTCGACCGCATCCGCGCCGGCGCCCGGGGCCTGTCGGACGCCATCGCCGCGGCTGCGGCGAAATAACAGTCGGAAGACCCACATGAGCCTTCGCCATTTCACCGATCTTTCCGCCGTTTCCGAGGGCGATCTGCGCCTTATGCTGGACGATGCCGTCGTGCGAAAGGCAAGGCTCAAGGCTGGCGAGCGGACAAAACCGCTTGAAGGCAAGGTGCTGGCGATGATCTTCGACAAGCCGTCGACGCGCACGCGCGTGTCCTTCGACGTCGGCATGCGCCAGCTCGGCGGCGAGACCATCATGCTGACCGGCGCCGAGATGCAGCTCGGCCGCTCCGAAACCATCGCCGACACGGCCAAGGTGCTGTCGCGCTATGTCGATGCGATCATGATCCGCACCACGTCGCATGACCGGCTGCTGGAGCTGACCGAGAACGCCACCGTCCCCGTCATCAACGGGTTGACCGACGATACCCATCCCTGCCAGCTGATGGCCGACATCATGACCTTCGAGGAGCATCGCGGCCCGGTCGCCGGCAAGACCATCGCCTGGACCGGCGACGGCAACAACGTGCTGCATTCGCTGCTGGAGGCCTCGGCGCGGTTCCGCTTCAACCTCAACGTCGCCGTGCCGGAAGGCAGCGAGCCGGCGCAGAAGCATGTCGACTGGTCGAGGGCGCATGGCGGCAAGTTGAACTTCACCCGCTCGCCCGAGGAGGCCGTCCACGAGGCCGACTGTGTCGTTACCGATTGCTGGGTGTCGATGGGCCAAGAGCACCGTGCTCGCGGCCACAATGTCTTCTCACCCTATCAGGTCAATGCGGCACTGATGGCGAAGGCAAAGCCCGACGCGTTGTTCATGCACTGCCTGCCGGCGCATCGCGGCGAGGAGGTCACCGACGAAGTCATCGACGGGCCGCATTCGGTGGTGTTCGACGAGGCCGAGAACCGGCTCCACGCCCAGAAGGCGGTTTTGGCTTGGTGCCTCGGCGCTTGATCCGGGCTGCCGTTATCCTGGTCACCGTGATCCGGGCCGCCTTGATCCCGGCCGCCTTGATCCGGGAGTGCGTGATGCCTATCTCAGGCGCATCACGCAAATCGAGCGCGTTTCGACGCATGCGCCCCGGAGGGCGGCATCGCCGCGCCCCGGAGCTTTGTCATGTTGGAAACCCGTCAATTGGCTGAACATCAACCCAAACTCGGCGAATTCGGCTACGCCGGCGACGATCATGTCGTGCCCTTCGAGGTCGGCCCGCTCGACGTGCGCGGCCGTACCGTCCAGCTCGGGCCGATGCTCGACGCGATCCTCGGCCGGCATGACTATCCCGAGCCGGTCGCCCGCCTTCTGGCGGAAGCTTGCGTGCTGACGGTGCTGCTCGGCACTTCGCTCAAATTCGAAGGCAAGTTCATCCTGCAGACCCGCACCGACGGGCCGGTCGACATGCTGGTGGCGGATTTTTCCACGCCGCATGCGCTGCGCGCCTATGCCCGCTTCGACGCTGACCGGCTGGAGGCACTGACGTCTGCCGGCGAGACCTCGCAGCGGACGCTGCTTGGCAGCGGTGTCCTGGCGCTGACCATCGACCAGGGCGCCCACACGCAGCGCTATCAGGGCATCGTCCAGCTCGACGGCGAGACGCTGGAGGAGGCCGCGCGCACCTATTTCCGGCAGTCGGAGCAGATCCCGACCGATCTCAGGCTTTCGGTGGCCAAGCTGTTGACGCCCGGCATCGGCGGTGCCCGCGAGCAATGGCGCGCCGGTGGCATCCTGGCACAGTTCCTGCCGCAATCGCCCGAACGCATGCGCGTGCCCGACCTTCCGGGTGGCGACGGCGATCCGCGCGAGGAGATCCATGATCCGGCCGACAATTCCTGGCAGGAACTGCTGGCGTTGCTTGGCACCATCGAGCCGACGGAACTGATCGACCCGACGATCGGCGCCGAGCGGTTGCTTTACCGGCTGTTCCACGAGCACGGCGTGCGCGTCTTCGGCGGCGTGCCGGTAGCCGACCAGTGCTCATGCTCCAGGGAGAAGATCCGCGGCATTCTCGGAGGCTTCTCCGCCGACGAGATCAGGGACAGCACCGAGGATGGCGGCATTCACGTCGCCTGCGAATTCTGCTCAAAGCAATATGACTTCGACCCGGCGGAATTTGCTGCGGCTCAATAGAATTGAAATCACCGACGAAGCGTTGGCGCTGCCCCTCACCCTTACCCTCTCCCCGTGAAGAACGGGGAGAGGGGGCGCCAGCGTTGCGACAGGTTGTCCAGTTGATAGATGGGTTCCCTTTTACCCGTTCACTATACGGGGAGAAGGTGCCGGCAGGCGGATGAGGGGCAGCACGACCTTCCGGCCATCTATCTCTCTCAGTTCACCGTCCGCCGCGTGCCCGGCAGGTCGAGCGAAAAGGCGGGGATGGCGACGTCGAACGTCTCACCCCGCTTATTGCGCATCGTGTAGTGGCCGACCATGATGCCGGATGGCGTCGAGAGTGGGCAGCCAGACGTATACTGATAACTATCGCCGGGATTGAGTTCAGGCTGGTCGCCGACAACGCCGGCGCCGCGCACCTCCTCGACCCGGCCGGTGCCGTCGGTGATCTGCCAGTAGCGCGACAGAAGCTGCACGAATTCATCCGACTGGTTGTCGATGGTCACCTGGTAGCCCCAGACATAGCGGTTCTCCGACGGGTCGGAGCGATCTTCCAGATAGAACGGCCTGACCTGCACTTCGATGTCGCGCGTGACGGCGCTGTACATAAATCACTCCACACTATGCAGACGGAACATTCGACCCTCTCCGCAGTTCGGTCAACGGGGTGCGTCCCCTCGGTGTCTGCCATCGTTGCCCGAATTTGTTAAGCGCAGGTGCCGAAAAACAATGTCATTTAAGTGACACGTGACAATGATGGTGTGCAGGGCCGGGGATGGTGTGCAGGGCCGGGCGACTCAGCATTCTGTCGAACTGTTGAAAACGGCTTTCATGCGGCCGGTTTTTTCTGGAGCGACCAGATATTGATGGAATTGACAGTCACAGCCGCCTTGCTTTCCATAGCTCTGCTTGTTGTCAATCTCGCCAGCATCCTGCTCGCTTCGTTGAAGCTGAAGCGGCCTGGCAGGATCACGCCGCCAGCCGCCAAGGCGCCGCCGGTGTCGATCGTCGTGCCGTCGCGCGGCGTCGAGCCGTTTACCGAGGAGACGCTCGAGCGCGCCTTCTCTCTCGACTGGCCGCACTATGAGCTCATCTTCTGCGTCGCCCATGCCGATGACCCGGTGGTCGGGCCGATCACCGATGCGATCGCCCGCTTTCCGGCCGTGCCGGCCCGGCTGCTGGTCGGCGACGACCGCATCAGCGGCAATCCGAAACTCAACAATTGCGTGAAGGCCTGGGAGGCCGCGCGCCACCACTGGGTCATCCTTGCCGATTCCAACGTCTTGATGCCGAGGGACTATGTCCAGCATCTGATGACGGCATGGCGGCAGGACACCGGCCTCGTCTGCTCGACGCCGATCGGCTCGCGGCCGGACGGGTTCTGGGCGGAGGTCGAATGCGCTTTCCTCAACACGCTGCAGGCGCGCTGGCAATATACCGGCGAGGCGCTCGGCCTCGGTTTCGCCCAGGGCAAGAGCATGCTGTGGAACAAGCCATTGCTCGACGCCAATGGCGGCATCCGTGCGCTTGCCGCCGAGATTGCCGAGGATGCCGCCGCGACCAAGCTGGTCAACGGGCTCGGACTGCGCGTCAATCTCGTTGCCGCGCCCTTCGAACAGCCGCTCGGCTTGCGCACATTTGGCGAAATCTGGTCGCGCCAGGCCCGCTGGGCACGCCTGCGTCGCGTCACCTTCCCACTGTTTTTCGCGCCCGAGATCCTGATCGGAGCGGCGCCGCCGCTGGTGCTTGCGCTGGTTGCGGCAGCAGGCGCCGGTTTCAGCCTGCCGGCTACCGCCATCGCCGTGCTGATAGTCGCCTATCTGCCGGAATGCGCTCTCGCCTCGGCCAAGGGCTGGCACCTGTCGCTGCGCATGATCCCGGCGATGGTTGCGCGGGACGTGATGCTTCCCGCCATCTGGGTGCGCGGCTGGCTCAGCGGTGCCGTCGACTGGCGCGGCAACACGATGACCATCCAAACCAGCGCCGTTGCGGAATTGGAAGAGACGCCGTCGGGCGCCTGACGGCGCCTGCTTTGCAGATCAGAGCGCAGCAGTTCGGCGCGTATCCCTACCTGGCGGCTTTCAAGGCCTGCTCGATGTCTTCGAGCAGGTCGTCAGTGTCCTCCAGTCCGACGGACAGCCTGAGCGTGCCTGGCCCGATGCCAAGTTCGGCCCGCGCCTCGTCGCTCAGATTCTTGTGTGTCGTCGTCGCCGGATGGGTGATCAGGCTCTTGGCGTCACCGAGATTGTTGGAGATCAGTACGACATCGAGCGCGTTCTGGAAGGCGAAGGCCGCCTGCTTGCCTCCCTTGACGTCGAGGCAGATCAGCGTCGAGCCGCCCGACATCTGCTTCTTGACGATCGCCGCCTGCGGGTGATCGGCGCGGCCGGGATAGATGACACGGACAATTTCCGATCGCTCGGCGAGGAAGTCCGCGATCCGGCCGGCACTTTCCGTCTGCTGGCGCACGCGCAGCGGCAGCGTCTCCAGGCCCTTCAGCAGCGTCCAGGCATTGAAGGGCGAGAGGCTGGGACCGGTGTGGCGGAAGTAGTCGTGCAAATTCTCGTCGATCCACTTCTTGTCCGACAGGATGATGCCGCCGAGGCAGCGCCCCTGGCCGTCGATGTGCTTGGTCGCCGAATAGACGACGATATGGGCGCCGAGTTGCAACGGCTTCTGCTGCAAGGGCGTGGCAAAGACGTTGTCGACGATCAGCCGCGCGCCGATCGAATCGGCAAGCGAGGCTACGGCTGCGATGTCGACGACCTCCAGCGTTGGATTGGTCGGGCTTTCAAGGAAGAACAACTTGGTGTTGGGCCTGACCGCCTTTTCCCAATTGGCGATGTCGGTGCCGTCGACCAGCGTCGCCTCGATGCCGTATTTCGGCGCCAGCGTCTCGACCACCCAGCGACAGGAGCCGAACAGCGCGCGCGCCGCCACGATGTGGTCGCCGGCCCGGGCACTGCACAGCAACGCCGCCGTCACCGCCGCCATGCCGGATGCGGTGGCGCGGGCATCTTCGGCACCTTCCAGCGCACACATGCGCTTCTCGAGCATGTCGACCGTCGGATTGGCATAGCGCGAATAGATGAAGCCCGGTTCCTCGCCCTTGAAGCGGGCTTCCGCCGCTTGCGCCGTGTCGTAGACATAGCCTTGCGTGAGATACATCGCCTCGGAGGTTTCGCCGAAGCCGGAACGCAGCGTTCCTGCATGCACGAGGGCGGTCTGAGGCTTCCAGTTGCGCGTTTTGCTCGTCATCACCTTGTTCCAAACACAAAAAAATGGTCCAAACACAAAAAAACCGGCCGCGAAAGTCGCAACCGGTCGTACGGCCTTTCGGCCCGACGGTCCTTTAGCGACTTGTTTAACGTGGCTGCAAGCCGACCGGCCAAATCACCACGGGATAACGATCCTTTAGACCTGCGCAGCGCTTGCGTCAATTGCCGGCATGATTAAGAGGTTTGTACCAGCGGGTTCCACGGCAAGAACCTGCGACAAGACGAGACCACGCCCGGCCTTCGAGCGGAGCCAGACTTTGCGGCAGACAGGCATTCTTCCGGATCAGGATATTTCCGCGCTGTACCAGTCGGGCGCGCTGAAGTCGCCGCGCGCGCTCGACGCCGACCAGGTCCAGCCGGCCAGCCTGGACCTCAGGCTTGGCGACAAGGCCTGGCGGGTGCGCGCCTCCTTCCTGCCCGGCCCCAACCACAGGGTTGCTGAAAAACTCGACCGCCTGAAGCTGCACGAAATCAATCTCACCGATGGTGCGGTGCTGGAGACAGGCTGCGTCTATATCGTGCCGCTGCTCGAGAGCCTGGCGCTTCCGGCAAACATTTCCGCCTCGGCCAACCCAAAAAGCTCGACCGGGCGGCTCGACATCTTCACCCGCGTGATGACCGATCGCGGCCACGAGTTCGACAAGATCGCTGCCGGCTACAACGGCCCGCTCTATCTCGAAGTTAGCCCGCGCACCTTTCCGATCGTCGTCCGCGCCGGCTCGCGGCTGTCGCAGATCCGGTTCCGCACCGGCAATGCGCTTTTGTCGGAAAGCGAGCTGCACGAATTGCACCGTGCCGAGACGCTCGTCGCCACCGAGCCGCCGAACATTTCCGGCGGCGGCATCGCACTGTCGATCGACCTCGATGGCGACAAGGACGGGCTGGTCGGCTACCGCGGCAAGCACCACACCGGCCTGGTCGATGTCGACAAGCGCGCCGCGCAGGATGTCGTCGATTTCTGGGAGCCGCTCTACAAGAGCGGTGCCGGCGAACTGGTGCTCGACCCGGACGAATTTTATATCCTCGTCAGCCAGGAAGCGGTGCATGTGCCGCCGCTCTATGCCGCCGAGATGACGCCCTTCGATCCGCTGGTCGGCGAATTCCGCGTCCACTATGCCGGTTTCTTCGATCCGGGTTTCGGCCATTCGGCCTCGGGCGGCACCGGCAGCCGGGCCGTGCTCGAAGTGCGCAGCCACGAAGTGCCGTTCATCCTCGATCACGGCCAGATCGTCGGACGGCTGGTCTACGAGCACATGCTGAAGCGGCCGCAGGCGCTCTACGGCACAGATCTCGGCTCGAACTATCAGGCGCAGGGCCTGAAACTGTCCAAGCATTTTCGCGCCGCGCGCTGATCGCCCGCTATGATCAGACCATGCTTGCCTGACCTTACGGGTCGTGCTTGGCTGTCTTAGCCGTCAATACGGTTGGAACAAGGGGAACAAAAAATGCAGATTTCAAGATGGATCGCATCGGCAGCAACAGCCGTCATGCTGGCGATGTCAGTCGGGTCCCTGTCGGCGCAAGCACAGGAAAAGTTGAAGATCGCCACTGAAGGCGCCTATCCGCCGTTCAACACCATCACCGCAGACGGCAAGCTCGTCGGCTTCGACATCGACATCACCAATGCGCTTTGCGCTCAGATGAAGGTCGAATGCGAACTTGTCACGCAGGACTGGGACGGCATGATCCCGGCGCTCCAGGCCAAAAAGTTCGACGCCATCATCGCGTCCATGAGCATTACCGAGGAGCGCAAGAAGCAGGTCTCCTTCACCAACAAATACTATACGACGCCGCTTTCGCTGGTGGCCTTGAAGGACAGCGATATTGCCTCGACCGAACCGGCGGCACTCGCCGGCAAGACAGTCGGCGCCCAGGCTTCGACCACCCAGGCCGACTATGCCCAGGATGTCTATGGCAAGGCCGGCGCCGAGGCGAAGCTCTATCCAACCCAGGAGGAGGCGGTCGCCGACCTGATGAACGGCCGTCTCGATGCCGTCCTTTCAGACAAATTCGTGCTGATGGACTGGATGAAGAAGTCGAGCGACGACTGCTGCAAGATGGTCGGCGACGTCAAGGGCACCGAGACCGAAGCCGGTATCGCCGTGCGCCAGGAAGACAATGCGCTGCGCGAAAAGCTCAACGCCGCGATCGACGCGATCGTCGCAGACGGCACCTACAAGAAGATCCAGGCCAAATATTTCGACTTCGATATTTATTGAGAGGTCGAAGCTGCCAATCTCCCCCCTTGAGGGGGAGATGGCCGGGAGGCCAGAGGGGGTCGGTCCGGCCGGGCCCGGCTCTCTTTATCGCAGGCTCTCTTTATCGCAGACGCAGGGGGCTGGCGCTCTACGCGAGACGACCCCCTCTGTCGCCTTCGGCGACATCTCCCCCTCAAGGGGGGAGATCACGCCGTCACAGCGCCTTGACCGCCACCTTCACCGGCTGCTCGATTTCAAGCGGGTTGCGCAGCGGCAGGCCGAAATCCTTGGCCTCGATCTCGAAGACGTCGCCGGCCTCGGTCCTGACGCCGTCGGCGAAGGACAGTGTCGCGGTGCCGAACATGTGCACATGCACGTCGCCCGGCTGGCGGAAGGCCGAATATTTGAAGTGGTGATGTTCGAGATTGGCGATGGTGTGCGACATGTTCGCCTCGCCCGACAGGAACGGTTTTTCCCACAGCAGCTGGCCGTCGCGGAGGATGCGCGAGGAACCCCTGACGTCGGACGGCAGCTCGCCGATCAGGATCTCCGGTCCGAACGAAGCGTTGCGCAGCTTGGAATGCGCGAGGAAAAGATAGTTCACGCGCTCGGTGACGTGATCGGAAAATTCGTTTGACAGCGTGAAGCCGACGCGAAACGGGGCGCCGTCGTCGCCGATGACATAGATGCCGGCGACTTCCGGCTCCTCGCCGGCATCCTCGGCGAAGGCCGGCGACAGAAGTGCCGCACCGGGCGCCACTGCCATGGTGCCGTTGCCCTTGTAGAACCATTCCGGCTGCACGCCGGTCTGGCCCTTGGCCGGCTTGCCGCCCTCCAGCCCCATGCGGAACATCTTCATGGAATCGGTGAGCTGCTCCTCGCCGTCGCTGCTGAGCTTCTTGTGCATGGAATCGCGGGTCGCGGCGGAGCCGAGATGTGTCAGCCCGGTGCCGGTGAGGTGGAGATGCGCCGGGTCGGGATGGTTGATCGGCGACAATAGCCGCCCCTTCTTGTAGGCGGCATCGAGGTCGACCGCTTCACCAAAACCCTTGCGCTCGATGAGGGCGACCAGCCCGATGCCGGTGCGCGCGGCCTCCATTGCCAGCGAATAGACGCTGCGGGCGCCGTTGATGATTCTGGTCTTGCCGCCGTAGCGGGCGACGACGCGGATGGTCTCCGCCTCGTCGAGGATCTGGGAAATCAGCATGACGTACCCTCTCTCAATTGCCTTGGCCGGCCTGCCGGTCTGGCAAGCTTTTCCTGGCGCAGCTGACGGTGTCCGCGCCACGGGTGAAATTCTTCGTCCGGATTGCGCTCGCGGGCCCGGTCCCCTGGGGGGACTTCCTTGCGTCGCCCGGCAGCGCCGCGATGTGACCCGTGCCTCCTAAAAGCGCGCCGCGTTTGAAAACGGGCCCGCTTTAATCCTTGCTTTCATGCGTGCCGTTGTCCCAACACGCTGCACACGTTTGGCGACATGCATGAGTTCCCTCGCCCTCAAGCCTTGTTCTTGTTGTAGACGTCGAAGACCACGGCGCCGAGCAGCACCAGGCCTTTGACCACCTGTTGCCAATCGACATTGACGCCCATGATCGACATGCCGTTGTTCATGACGCCCATGATGAAACCGCCGACCACCGCGCCAACAACCTGACCGACGCCGCCCATCGCCGAAGCGCCGCCGATGAACACAGCGGCGATGACGTCGAGCTCGCTGCCGAGGCCGGCCGCCGGCACCGCCTGGCCAAGGCGCGCCGCAATAATCAGCCCGCCGAGCGCCGAGAGCACGCCCATATTGATGAACACCATCAGGGTCAGCCGCTCGGTCTTGATACCCGATAGCTGCGCCGCCTTGGCATTGCCGCCCATTGCGTAGATGCGGCGGCCGACCGTCATGCGTTTGGTGACGAAGACGAACAGCGCGATCAGCACGCCCATCACCACGAGAACGATTGGCAGACCCCTGTAGGTGGCGAATTGGTAAACCAGAAACAGCGCCAGGGCGCTGGTCACCAGGGTCTTGACGACGAACAGCGAGAAGGGCTCGGCTTCGTAGCCGTGCCGCTCGCGGCTGCGCCGTGCCCTGAGCCCGAAATAGGCATAGGCGACCACCGCGACGATGCCGAGCACGATCGTCGTCATGTGCAGCGTCAGGCCGCTGCCGACGATTGTCTTGCCGGCGGCGTTCACCACCGGCGGTATCAGCGTCAATGAGCCGATCACGTCGGGAATGAAGCCGGAACTGAGCGCCTTGAAGCCGACCGGAAGCGGCCCCACGGAAGACCCCCCACCCAGCAGCGCCTGGCAGATGCCGCGGAAGATCAGCATCCCCGCCAGCGTGACGATGAAGCTCGGTATTCGGTGATAGGCAATCCAGTAGCCTTGTGCCGCGCCGATTAAACCACCGACGATCAGGCAGATGATCGACACCACCAGCGGATTGCTGAAAGGGCCGAGAGGCCAGATGACCATCATCATCGCCGCCAGCGCGCCGATGAAACCGGCGACGGAGCCGACGCTGAGATCGATATGGCCGGAGACGATCACCAGCAGCATGCCCAGCGCCATCACGATGATGAAGCTGTTCTGCTGCACCAGGTTGCTCAAGTTCACCGGCTTGAACAGCGTTCCGGACGTCGTGTACTGGAAGAACACCATGATGGCGATAAGCGCCAGGATCAGGCCGTATTCGCGCAGGTTGGTGACCAGCGCCGAGACAGCAATGCGCGGCCCTTGCTGCACATCTTCGGCGACGCCGCTTTTCGGGACGGGACCGCTTTCGGTGCTCATGATGCTTTTCCTTCTCCGCGAACGATGGCGCGCATGATCTTTTCCTGGCTGGCATCACTCGCCGCCATTTCGCCGACGATACGTCCTTCGTTCATGACATAGATACGGTCGGTGATGCCGAGCAGTTCGGGCATCTCGGACGAGATGACGATGATCGCCTTACCCTCCGAGGCAAGACGCGCGATGATCGTGTAGATTTCATACTTGGCGCCGACGTCGATGCCGCGCGTCGGCTCGTCGAGGATCAGCACCTCCGGATTGGCGAACAGCCACTTCGACAGCACCACCTTCTGCTGATTGCCGCCCGATAGATTGCCGGTCATCTGATAAACGCTGGACGAGCGGATGTTGGTCTTGGCCTTGTAATCGTTGGCGACGGCGAGCTCGCGCATGTCGTCGATCACGCTATGGCGCGACACGCCGGGAAGATTGGCCAGCGTGATGTTGTGCTTGATATGATCGATCAGGTTGAGACCGTAGGTCTTGCGGTCTTCGGTGACGTAAGCAATGCCGTGTTCGACTGCCTTGCTGACAGAGGAGACATCGATGGGCTTGCCCTTGAGCAGCACCTCGCCGGTGATGCCGCGGCCATAGGAGCGGCCGAACAGGCTCATCGCGAATTCGGTGCGTCCGGCGCCCATCAGCCCGGCGATACCCACCACCTCGCCCTTGCGGACGTCGATATCGATACCCTTGATCACTTGCCGCTCGGCATGGATAGGATGACAGACCGACCAGTTCTTCACCTGGAGCACGATCTCACCGATGTCAGGCTCGCGCGACGGATAGCGGTCGTCCAGCGAGCGGCCGACCATCGAGGTGATGATGCGGTCTTCCGAGATGTCCTTCTTCGCCAGCGTCTCGATCGTCCGCCCGTCGCGGATGATCGTGACCTTGTCGGCGACCCGGTTGATTTCGTTGAGCTTGTGCGAGATCAGGATCGAGGTGATGCCCTGCCGCTTGAATTCGAGCAACAGGTCGAGCAGCGCCTGGCTGTCCTTTTCGGACAGGCTCGCCGTCGGCTCGTCGAGGATCAGCAACTGCACTTCCTTGCTGAGCGCTTTGGCGATCTCGACCAGTTGCTGCTTGCCGACGCCGATATTGGTAATCAGCGTCTTGGGGTCTTCCTTGAGGCCCACCTTCTTGAGCAGAGCGCTGGTGCGCGTCTCGTTAGCGTTCCAGTCGATGATGCCGTAGCTGGCGTGTTCGTTGCCGAGGAAGATGTTTTCGGCGATCGAAAGCATCGGCACCAGCGCGAGTTCCTGGTGGATGATGACGATGCCGCGGCGCTCGCTGTCGTGGATGCCTTTGAAATGGCACTCATCGCCGCGATAGACAATTTCGCCGTCATAGGTGCCGACTGGATATACGCCCGACAGCACCTTCATCAGTGTCGACTTGCCGGCGCCGTTCTCGCCGACAACGGCGTGGATCTCGCCTTGCTCGACGCTGAGGTTGACATTCGAAAGCGCCTTGACGCCGGGAAACGTCTTGGTGATGTCACGCATCTCCAAAATCGTCTGGGCCATCGGGAATACCACTCCTGCGAGGTCCGGAAACATACCGGGTCGTTCACTGGCGAAGCGGGGCCCTGCGTTGCGCAGGACCCCGGGTTTTACGTCTGCGGTTACTTCAGCTCTTCGGCCTTGATGTAGCCGGAATCGACCACCAGGGCCTGGTAGTTCGACTTGTCGACATCATGCGGCGTCAGCAGGATCGAGGGGACGACCTTGACGTCGTTGTTGTAGGTCTTGGTGTCGAGGCCCTCCGGCTTGCCGCCCGAGAGCACCTTGTCGACGAGCTCGACCGTCGCCTTGGCGAGTTCGCGGGTGTCCTTGAACACGGTCGAGTACTGCTCGCCGGCGATGATCGCCTTGACTGAAGCGGTTTCGGCGTCCTGGCCGGTGACGATTGGCCATGGCTGATCGGCCGTGCCGTAACCAACGGCGCGCAGTGAGGCGATGATGCCGCGCGACAGGCCGTCATATGGCGAGAGCACGCCATCGACGCGGCTGCCATCCGAGTAGTGGGCGGAGAGCAGATTGTCCATGCGGGCCTGGGCGGTGGCTGCCAGCCAGCGGAGCGTGCCGACCTTGTCCATGCCCATCTGGCCGGACTTCACGACGAGGGTCTTGTCGTCGATCAGCGGCTGCAGAACGGACATGGCGCCGTCGTAGAAGAAGAAGGCGTTGTTGTCGTCAGGCGAGCCGCCGAACAGTTCGACGTTAAACGGACCCTTGTTCTCGGGATAGCCGAGGCCCTTGAGCAGCGATTTCGCCTGGATGACGCCGACGCCGAAATTGTCGAACGTGGTGTAGTAGTCGACATTCGGGGTTTTCTTGATCAGCCGGTCATAGGCGACGACGACGACGCCGGCGTCAGCGGCCTTCTGCAGCGCGTCCGACAAGGTGGTGCCGTCGATCGAGGCGATGATCAGCGCCTTTGGGCCCTTGGTGATTTCGTTTTCGAGCTGGCTGAGCTGATTGGGGATATCGTCCTGCGCATATTGCAGGTCGACAGTGTAGCCCAGAGCCTCGAGCTGGGACTTGACGGCGTCGCCGTCGTTGATCCAGCGCTGCGAGGTCTTGGTCGGCATCAGCACGCCGATGAGGCCTTCGCCTGCCTGCGCCGGGACCGTCATGGCCGCGATGCTAAGGGCCGCGACGGCGGCCAGTGTCTTGATGATCTTCACATTAACTCTCCCTGGTTGATGGACGCGCACCCTGGGTTTCGTGGGCCGCGCGATCGTGCAGGAGCGCCAAAACGCGCCGCTGCCGCCATATCGATCTCCGGTATCCTCCCAATCGGCCCTGAGACTCTGGTTCCGGTCGATGCGATTGTTCTCGCTGGCGACGGTCAGGTTTCAGGACGCGCAAAGGTGTGGCGCTTTGCCATAACTGTCAAATGCGATCTTTGGTAGTTGCTATACCCAAACTGGTATACTGAAAGTGGCCAAAAGAATTGAAAGTGGCCAAAAGATCGGGCCGGGATTGCCGGCCGGCCACCAGCGAGGAGCAAACGGAGATCATGGCGGCGCTACGGGATTTTGGCGGACTTTCAGAGGGTTATGGGGAACGTCCCGGCAGGAGTGAGACCTTGCTGCGCAGCGGCCTCAGTCTGCGCCACATGCGCATGATCGCAGCCCTCGACGACCATGGCCGGGTCAGCGCGGCAGCCCAGGTCATGAACATCTCCCAGCCCGCCGCCTCGCGCATGATCGCCGAGATGGAGGCGGTGCTCGACGTCAAGCTGTGCGAGAGGCTGCCGCGCGGCATCACGCTGACGCCCTATGGCAAGGCGTTGGCGAGGCGCGCGCGTTCGATCCTGCTCGAGATGCGCGAGGTCGACCGCGAGATATCCGAGCTCAAGGCAGGCAAGGGCGGCTCGGTGTTCCTGGGCGCGGTGACGGCCCCTGCAATCGAGCTCGCCGTGCCGGCGATCCGCGAGATCCGGCGCATCTATCCGCGTATCGAGATCACCATGCAGGTCGAGACCTCCAATGTGCTGGCGCGCGAACTGATCGCCACACGTCACGATTTCATCATCGCGCGCATCCCCGAGGACCTCAATCCGCGGCTGTTCGAGGCCCGCGTCATCGGCGTCGAAAAAGCCTGCCTCATTGTGCGCCGCGGCCACCCGCTGGCCAAGGGCAAGGCGGTGCGGCTGGAGCAGACCGCCGCCTATGACTGGGTTTTCCAGTCGGGCGGCTCGCCGCTGCGCCAGGCGATGGAGAGCAATTTCCTGAACCGCAACATCGCGCTGCCGGACCGCATCCTCAACACCAGCTCGCTGCTGCTCACCCTGGTCATGGTCGCGCAGTCGGACGCCATCGCGCCGGTGTCGATCCAGGTGGCGAAATTCATCCAGAACCCCGAGGGGCTGGCCGGCGCCATCGACGTCGTCCAGACCGAATTCGACATCGAGGTCAGGCCTTACAGTCTGATCACCGTAAAAAATCGCGTGCTGTCGCCGGCGGCCAAGATGCTGCACGACTTCATTTTGCGAGAGGTGGGCTGACGGCGTTTAATCAAGCAATCCATTGCCTGGCTATCGCAGCTACGGCTCTTCGGCCATGTCGCTTCAATCAGAATATCGCTCGAGCGAAGGAACCACACCGGGCTGTGCCGCGTCATAGAAGCGGGCTCGTTGCAGGGCCCAGGAAGGCTATCGATGATCAGGCTTCTCCTCGTCTTCGCCGTGATGCTTGCCTTCGCATGCGGCGGGGCGCGTTCGGCCAAGCTGGACTTAGCGACCGTCAATCAGGCCCAATTCACCGCCGGCGAACCGAACGATCCGACGCTGCTCAAGGCGCAGATTCTATTGGATCGCGCCCGCTTCTCGCCGGGGCTGATCGACGGTCGCCTCTCAGAGAACTTCGCCAAGGCAATCGGCGCCTTTCAGCAGGCGAACGGACTCCGATCCGATGGCAAGCTCACTGCGGAGACCTGGAGCAAGCTCACGGCGACCTCCGCCGACCCGGTTCTGGTCACCTATGAGGTGACGCGCAAGGACGTGCGCGGACCTTTCACCAGGCGTATTCCGGCTCGCATGGAGAGGATGGCCCGCCTGCGGCGGCTCGCCTATCGCAACGCAGTGGAGAAGCTGGCGGAGCGCTTCCATGTCAGCGAAAAGTTGCTCAGGATGCTCAATCCGGGCGTCGGCTTCAGGAGGCCCGGCAAGACCTTGATCGTGCCTGATGTTGGCCGCGGCGATCCTCCCGCGGGCGTAGCCCGCATCGAGGTCGACAAGGACGCTCGCCTGGTGCGCGTGCTCGACCCTTCCGGCAAATGGCTCGCAGTCTACCCCGCCTCGATCGGCAGCGATGAAAACCCGGCGCCAAGCGGCACGGCGGAGGTCAAGCGCGTGGTGCGCAATCCGACCTATCACTACGATCCGGATTTTGCCTTCAAGGGAGTCAAGACCAAGCGTCCCTTCACCATCGCTGCCGGGCCGAACAATCCCGTGGGATCGGTGTGGATCGATCTCTCCATCGAAAGCTACGGCATCCACGGCTCGCCCGAACCTGGCAAGGTCGGCACGACCTTCTCGCATGGCTGCATCCGATTGACCAATTGGGATGTCGAAGATCTCGGCTCCATCGTGCAGCCGGGCACGACGGTCGAGTTCAAGGACGAGACCGCCGGCGCCGTCGACGAGCTTGCCCCGTAGCAAAGCGGACTGGCCCGCCACCTGCTCTCGCAAGGCCCGGGCGCGCGCCGGAGACGATGCCGGATGACGTCCTATGGACCTGGCCTTCAGGCCGGTGGCGAGCTACGAGGTGGCTGAAGACCCGTCCGACGACCCCCGCAAACGATCGCGAATGGCTTCCTCAGTTCTGTTTGCGGTCGATTCCACAACTGTGCCGACCTTGCCTGCTAGGGTGCCTGCATCTCCACCCGAGCCTTGCCGGTCGGCCTCTTCCTTGACCGTTTCGTAGGCCTCGGAAGGCTCATGGTCGGACTGCATAATGACGCGCCACGCCTAGCTCTCATTAAGGTCAAAGCTCACCGGAAGGTTGTAGTCTATTGCACGATTGGCAATCATGTTCGCCAGGTCGGAATCTGAGACCGAACATGCCGGTACGATCTGTTTGAGCGCCTTAACGGCGAGCCCCGTCGATATGAAACTATGGCGCCGCCTCCGACTGTTTACATACTGTTCGATGAGATTTTCGAGCTCACGCATGTGCAATCCTTCTTTGACGTCAACTGTGCCAATTGAACCCAGCCGTAATCGATCCGGAGCGACGGCTCATTCACATTGTTTATTTGACGAGAAATCTTGATGCCGCATCAGTGCGCCGACGCGTCTTGGCCGAGGGCGGTCACCGTGGCTCATGGAAGAGATTTAGGTAAGTCGTATCAAAGTCGGCCAGTAAGGCCAATCGCTGGAAATCAAGGATAACAATCCTCCGGTCTTTCCAGATAACCAGGTCCTTCGCTCGAAGCTCCTGCAGTGTCCGATTCACGTGAACTACAGATAGACCAAGAACGTCCCCCATTTCCGCTTGCGTCAGTGGAATAGCGAACTTCTGGTCAGAGGCCAATCCGACTATCTCTAATCGGACATACAACTCGCAAAGTATATGTGCGAGATGCTGTTTGGCGGAGCGACGCCCGAGGCAGGTTATCCAAGTCCTTTGGATCGAGGCGTCAATAGTCGTCGAAAGCCAGAGCATCCGGGTGAGATGTGGACTTCCACCCATTGCTGTAAGCAGGTCTTTGTGTCGAATGAAAACTACATCGCACGAACCCAGCGCGCTCACGCTGTGGTCCATCACTTTTAGCAGTAAACTATGCAGATCGACAAAGTCTCCCGGCACGTGAATTGCCGTTATTTGACGCTTTCCTTCCCGAATAGCCTGGTTTCGAACTGCGAACCCATTCGCGACAAGGCAGCTTTCGGTGGGGCGGGATCCCTCCCTGACGATCTCCTCATCGGGTCCGAAAGTTACCGGCCGAACCGGAAGAGCCTCAATGAGCGCGATCTCGTCTGGCGGCAGGGTGTCGCGGCGGTCGAGCATGTGAACCAGGAGGTCTTTGCCGAACATCGCGGTGCCTTTTGAGCAGATCAGGCATCGAGTTCCAGCGGCTCGTGCCAATTGACATGCCGCAGGTCCCGAGCATCTACGACTTGGCCGCCTGTCGGACACAGATAGAAAAGGTCGCTCTCATGTTCGACTTCTTGGCTATGTCGCTTGCCGGTCATGGGCGGCCCTGGTTGTGAAACGTTCGGTCGTCGTTCGAGATCCGTTCTTGTGTGGTCACGGCGTTTCCGAGCTTCCGAGCCTCCCGATACAGGGTCTCGCGATCATTGCCGTGCTTGCCAAAAAGCTCCCGGATCTGCGGTATTGAGAGGCCGAACTTGGTAGCGAAATAGCGGAATTCATAGTCTTGGTCGCGCGCGACGCGGTTTCCGTCGCCAGAACCTCTCTTGTCATCGGCCATTTGGGTTCCTCCCTGGCTGGCCTTCAGATCAAGCGCAAACGCGGATCAGCGTCTTTTGTTGCCGCCTCTTATTAGAATCACGTTATGTTCTATCCGGCTGATGTTTGCCGCTCACCTGATCATGTGGTCCTGTGAGGTGCGGCGCCGGCCGGGCCGACTGGGCAAGCTGGAGCGGGTAGCGGGAATCGAACCCGCGCGTTCAGCTTGGGAAGCTGACAAGCTACCATTACATCATACCCGCGCAGCAGCCTCGTTACCACGCAAGCCGGCATTCGGGCAATCGTTATGCGTGCACTCGTGTGCACTCGTGCCTTGCCAGCGGGCCGACTGTTACTCCGTCGTGGCAACGGCATCGTCTGTGGCAAAGGCCGGCCAGTATTTCGAAATGGCCAGCGTGGCCCCGACGGTAGAAAAATGGCCGTAATCGAAATAGAGGAACTGGCCTGCGTCGGCGTAGGAGCAGCGTCCGGCGCTGCAGAGGAAATTCAGCGGATCGATGAAGGTGGCGCCTTTGGCAAATGCGCGCACACGGTTGTTGATGTCGGGATCCATGGCCATTGGCCAGGACGTATCATCGAGATTTTCGCGCTTTGCGAAGAACGCGATTTTCCGAACATCGGTTATGAACTGCGGGGACTGGCCGATGACAAACACACGCACACCCAGACCACGAACGGTATCGATCGTTTGCTGGAGACCGTCGAAACTTCTGGCCTCGTAATCGGTCCACCGACCGCTGAGCACGACCGTCTTGATGCCAGCGTCCTGGATAATCTTCAGGGCTTGCTGATTGAACCGCATGCAATCCGGGCGTCCATAGGAGAAGTAGGAGAGAATCGGGGGACAGCCCGCGTAAGTGTATTCCACGATATTGGCCCGGAGTTGATTTATGTTGGCGTCCAGGCCTGGAACATAGTGGGCGGCGAACGAGTCACCCCACAACAAAACGGTTGTAGGGAAGCCGCGTGTGCGCGTGCAATTCTCGATATTCCAGTTTTCGATCCGGCTGAAGCCCTCGTTGAAACAGGCGCCATTGCCCCAGTCCCCGACAGGAATCCGCTGTTGGACATAGTCTGGAAAGCGTTGCGGAAAGCCGTTGCCGAGCGCCCCCGCCGCCCCGCCAAGGCAAAGAACAGCGATTGCGCCCGCTGAAAAGGCGAAGATGGGCGCCGGGGCGGTGAAGCTCCTTTTCTGCCGAAACGGCTGCTCGACGTACTTCCAGGAAAACGCAGCCAGCGCGAGGCTTGCTACCGTCAACGCAACGGTCATCGACGGGTCGAATTCTTCTAGTGAGAGATAGTGCGCGAACGCATTGATCGGCCAGTGAACAAGATACAGCGAATAGGAGATGAGGCCGATCCAGACCAGCGGCCGGACTTCTAGTATGCGGCTGGCGATCGTCGAGGGGCTGTTTTGGCCAACATAGATAAGCAGGACCGTTCCGACGCAGGGATACAAGGCGTTGTAGCCCGGGAACGGATCGCTCTCCGAGATCGCAAAGAACCCGATGGCGAGAAGGCCAAATCCGGCCAATCCGAGCAGTTCCATAAGAAACCGGCTGCTCAGGGGCGGGGGGCGTTTCAGCATGAGCACGGCGCCCAGCATGAGTTCCCAGATCCGTGTCGGCAGCAGGTAGAATCCCGCGTTTGGCGCCAGCCACGTCGCCATGACCGCCAGCACGAAACTGCCGAGGATGATCGGCAGGAGTATCGTCAGCCAGCGTTTGGCAAAAAAGCGGTAGATCAGGAACATCAGGATCGGGGCAAAGATATAGTACTGCTCCTCGACCGAAAGCGACCAGGTGTGCAACAGCGGTCGGAGCTCGGCATCGATGGAGAAGTAATTTGACGTTTTCCAGAAATAGATGTTCGACCAGAAAGTCGAAGCCGCTATGACGCTGAGACTGAATTCATGCATATCCGACGGCAGAAGAATGAACAGGGCCGCAACGCAGGTGAGAAGCGTGACAAAGATCAGCGCCGGCAGAATGCGCCGGGCGCGGCGCCAGTAGAAGCTGACGATCGAAAACTGGCCGCGTTCAAGGTCGTCCAGCAGGCTTCCGGTGATCAGATAGCCAGATATGACGAAGAAGATATCAACGCCGGTAAAGCCGCCTGGAATTGCCGAGATGCCGAAATGGAAGAGTACGACCGGCAGTACCGCAACGGCCCGAAGACCATCGATATCGCGCCTGTACTTCATTCAAGAAGCCCTGTGCTCGCAAGTCACGGTGAGGCAGCGCAGTCCGTCCATCACCGGGCGATGAGTCTGGCAGTTCGATATCAACTGGTTACCCTCTGTCGCTCAATTTTGCTGCACTGCAACATAGGTGTCAAGAGCACAATTCGGCAAAGCGCCGACCGCAGCTACTAAGCGATCGCCTTGATGCCGGGCGGCCAAGTGCGTATTTCTGGAGCTGTGCCCGAATCGGGGCAACCGAATCTGGAGACACGCCTTGTCCGCACTGACGCGCTTTCTCGGCGACACGCCGCTCCGGGTGCTCCTGAAGCTGCTGGTGCTGTCGTTCCTAGTCGGCCTTGTCATGAACGCTTTCGGCTGGTCGCCGATGGATGTGCTCTACGGCATCCGCAATGTCTTCGTCGATCTCTGGAACCTGGGCTTCCGCGCTATTGACCGTTTCCTCGGCTACATCCTGCTGGGTGCGGCGATCGTCATTCCAGCCTTCATCCTGCTCAGGATCGCCAACTACCGGAAATAGAGCAGACGCCGAACCGAAGGCCGTCAGGCGAAGCCTGAGGCCGTTTCGAACAGGATGGCGTGGCGCGCGGCCAGAGCCGCCACGTCAGTCGAATAGCCGCCGCCGATAACGCCGCAGACCGGGATGCCGAGCGCGCGGAAATGACGGATCACCATGTCGTCGCGCGCACGCAGCCCGTCGTTCGACAGCGACAACCTGCCGAGCCGGTCCTCGGCATGAACGTCGACCCCGGCATTGTAGAAAACAATGTCCCAGCGCGCCCTGGCGGTGAGTTCCGGCAGCATGCCGCCCAGCCTTTCGAGATAGGCCGCATCGCCGATGCCGTCGGGCAGGGCGATATCGAGGTCGGAAGCGATCTTGCGCGTCGGATAGTTACGATCGCCATGCATGGAAAAGGTGAAAACGCGCCGTTCAGCGCCCAAAATGTCGGCCGTGCCGTCACCCTGATGCACGTCGAGATCGACGATCAGGATATTGCCGGCGACGGCTTCGGCAAGCAGCACCAGTGAAGCCACCGCAACATCGTTGAAGGTGCAGAAGCCGGCGCCTTGCGCGCGCCGCGCATGATGGCTGCCGCCGGCGGTATTGCAGGCGATACCGTTCAGCAACGCCAGCCGCGCCGCCAGCACTGTGCCACCCGTTGCGAGCTGCGCCCTGAGCGAGACGCGTGGGCCTACCGGAAAGCCGATCTCGCGTTCGATTTTTTCTGGCACTTCGCAGGCCAGCACCTGGTCGACATAGCCGGCGGCATGGGCAAGCTCCAGCCATGATGCCGGCGCCGGTTCGGGCACATTGAGCGCGGCGGGGCTGGCCAGTCCGCGCGCGCCCAAGGCTTCCATCAGCAGCTTGTATTTGCTCATCGGAAAACGATGGTTGACGGCGAAGCCGGCGTCGTAGTCGGGATGATGAACGATCTGCAGGGGCATGAGCGGCAGGTGCTTTTTAGAGCGACTTCGGGTTAGAGCGGCTTGGATGCCCATCGGTCGAGGCTGGTATCGCGCAACTCGCGCAGTGATTTGAGCCGTTGCATGTCGGCGAACCGGACCATACCCGCAACAATGCGGCCCGGCAGTGCCGGCCCGGCATAGATCATGCCGGTATAGATCTGGACGAGATCGGCGCCGGCGCGGATCTTTTCGAGTGCCGTCTCCGCGGAATCGACGCCGCCGACGCCGATGATGGCGGGGTCCGGGCCAAGCAGTTTGCGCATCTTTGCCAGCACGATGGTCGAGCGCTCGAACAGCGGTTTTCCCGAAAGCCCGCCGGTCTCGCCGGCAAGATCGGCGCTGCGCAGCCCCGGCCGCGCGATGGTGGTGTTGGAGACGATGACGCCGTCTATTGCTTTCTCGGTGACCTCGGCGGCGATATCCTCCAGCTCGGCCTCGACCAGGTCCGGCGCGATCTTCAGAAAGATGGGCGGCTGCGCGGCCGCTGCCGCACGTGCGGCCATGACGCGCGACAGCAACTCGCCAAGCTGTTCACGCGCCTGCATGTTGCGCAGGCCCGGCGTGTTCGGCGAGGAGATGTTGACCGTCAGATAGCTGGCGTGTGGCGCAAACCTGGCAACGCCGCGTTCATAGTCACCGACGCGGTCGGTGCTGTCCTTGTTGGCGCCGACATTGACGCCGACGATCCCGGCGCGGCCCTTGCGGGCGGCAAGCCGTTGTTCGGCGGCCGCGTGACCCTCGTTGTTGAAGCCCAGCCGGTTGATCACCGCTTCGTCGTATGTCAGCCGGAAAATGCGCGGCTTCGGGTTGCCGGCCTGCGGCAGCGGCGTGATCGTGCCGACCTCGGCAAAGCCGAAGCCAAGGCCAAGCAGCGCATCGGGAACCTCGGCGTTCTTGTCGTAGCCGGCGGCCATGCCGAGCGGATTGGGGAAATCGATGTCGCAGACGCTGACTTTCAGCCTGTCGTCGCGCACGGGTCTCCCGCCTATCGGCAGCCCGCATTTCAGCGCCGCGATCGACAGGCCGTGGGCGGCTTCCGGATCGAATGCGAACAGGAACCTCTGGCCGAGCCGGTCGAGCACGCTCATTCGGCCTCCAGCGTCGGGAATTGGTGCCGGCCATCGGTGCCGAGCGGCAATGGTTGCACCCAGACGACGGCGTTGAGGTCGAGCGGGCCGTAAAGATGCGGGAACAGCGCACCACCGCGCGAGACCTCGTATTTCAGCGCATCACCCAGTCTGGCGTCATCGACGGCGACCAGCAGCAGCCCGGTCTGGCCGGCAAAGTGTTTTGCCGCGGTTTCCTTGGCCTGGCCGGCGGTGGAAAAATGAATGAAGCCGTCGGCGACATCGATCGGCGCGCCGGTGAAGCGGCGATTTCTTTCGGCCTCGCGCCACAGCGGTTCAGGCACTATCTTGTAGATAAGCTGAGACATGGTTGCGCTATAGTCCGAACCAATCGTACGGGGAAGAGGCAAGCAGGTTCCGGAAAAGTGTCACACGGTTTTCCGACAGGAACCTGCGTCAAGGTAAAGGCCAGGGTTCTTCCCCATTTCCGGCGCAAACATGCGATAAGATCGCGCTTACTGGCCTATGGAGGACAAACAATATGCGTCCGCAGCACGTCTTGATCCCTGCAGCCCTCGTCTCGCTCGTCGCGGCATCGGCCTTTTCCGAGGAAGCCGACCGCTACCGGTTGGAAAAGTCGGCCACCGGCTATGTCCGCATGGACACGCAGACCGGTGCGATGTCGATCTGTGAGGAGCGTTCCGGCCAGCTCGTCTGCAAGATGGCGGCCGATGAACGCGCCGCCTTCCAAGACGAGATCGACCGGCTGCAAAATTCGGTGAAGGCGCTCGACCAGCGCGTCGTCAAGCTCGAGAACTCGCTTGCCGCCCGCTTTGAGTCGACATTGCCCAGCGAGGAGGATTTCAACAAGACGATGAGCTACATGGAGCGCTTCCTGCGCGGCTTCATGGGCATCGTCAAGGACATGGAAAAGGACAGCGGCGAGGATGGCGCCAAGCCCAATTCGCAAAAAACCTGAGCACCGTTCACCGGGGAAGCCCGGCGCACCGGCTTGCCGCTTGAAAACGGCTGATATCGCCGCATAATCGTTCGACTGATCCCGCAAGAAGCAGACAATCATCAATGGGATTCGGGGAGGGCCATGTGCCGTCAGGCTATACTTTCGTCATCGCTGACGATCATCCGCTTTTTCGCGGTGCGCTGAGAGAGGCGCTTGCCGGCATCGGCGACGTCGCCGGCATTCACGAGGCCGGCGATTTCGAAAGCGCCAAGGCGCTGGTCGTGGCCAATGAGGACGTCGATCTGGTGCTGCTCGACCTGTCGATGCCAGGCGCTAGCGGCCTTTCCGGTCTGATCTCGCTGCGCGGCATCCATCCGACTGTGCCGCTGGTAGTGGTGTCGGCACATGACGACCCGGTGACCATCCGGCGCGCGCTCGACCTTGGCGCTTCGGGTTTCATCTCCAAATCGGCCAGCATGGAGGAGATCCGCAGCGCTGTGCAGTCGGTGCTTGCCGGCGACATCGCTGCGCCCACCGGCATCGATCTCGGCGTCGAGCGCGATCCCGAGATATCCGATCTGATCAAGCGGCTGCAGACGCTGACGCCGCAGCAGACGCGCGTGCTCGGCATGCTGGCGGAAGGTCTGCTCAACAAGCAGATCGCCTACGAGCTCGGTGTCTCCGAAGCGACGATCAAGGCGCATGTCTCGGCCATTCTGCAGAAGCTTGGCGTCGACAGCCGCACCCAGGCGGTGATCCTGCTGTCCAAGATCGGGAGCGACCCGCTGGCGGCGGCCGGCTGACCCTCCGGCTTTACTCGGCCGCCGACGCCAGCGGCCTGACCCTCGCCATCATCGAGCGCAGCACCGCTGGTTTGAGCGGCTTGTTGATCACCGGCACGTCGAGCCTGCCGGCGCTGGCGCGCACCTCGCTCGAGCGGTCGGCGGTGACCAGCACCGCCGGCATGTCATGGCCATGGATAGCGCGCAGTTTGGCGATGGCGTCAAGGCCGGTTTCGCCGTCGAGATGATAGTCGGCAAGCACGATGTCGGGCCGACGCATGCCGGACCCCTCGAGATCCCTCGAGCCGGCAAACGTGTCGACGCTGCAGCCCCAGCCTTCGAGCAGCAGCCGCATGCCGTCGAGGATGCGGGCGTCGTTGTCGATGCAGAGCACGCGGAGCCCGGCAAGCGAAGCAGCCGTGCGGACCGGCGCCTTGGCCTCGATCTCGCGCCGCGGCTCCTGCACTGCCGCGACCGGCAGGACGACGGAAAAGCGTGTGCCCTTGCTCGGGCTTGAAAATATCTGGAGTTCGAGGCGCAAGACGCGAGCGATGCGGTCGACGATCGAAAGGCCGAGCCCCAGGCCTTCGGCTTCGCGGGCGCCCTCATCGAGCCGGGTGAATTCGTGAAAGACCGTGTTCAGCTTGTCGGCGGCAATGCCGATGCCGGTGTCGATCACCTGTATCTCGGCCAGTTCGCCGCGCCGCCGCACGCCGACCAGGATGCGGCCATGGCGGGTGTATTTGATGGCATTGGATACGAGGTTCTGGATCAGGCGGCGCAACAGATTGCGGTCAGTCGTCACGCTGAGCGACGATGGCATGATCGTCAGGCTGAGTTTCTTCTCGGCGGCAAGCGGCTGAAAGTCGTTGCCGATCTGGCGCAGCAGTCCATCCAGGCTGAAGGCCGTGTCGTCCGGTTTCATCGCGCCGGCGTCGAGACGGGAAATGTCGAGGACTGCGCCGAGAATGGTCTCGACCGATTCCAGCGAGGATTCGATGTTGATCGCGGCCTTGCCCGCAGGTCCCTTGCCGGCCTTTTCGATCAGCGACGAGCAATAGAGACGAGCAGCGTTCAGCGGTTGCAGGATGTCATGGCCGGCGGCAGCGAGGAAGCGGGTCTTGCCGAGATTGGCCTCCTCCGCCAGCATCTGCGCCTGTGCCAGCTCCTCGTTGACGCGGGTCAGTTCGACGGTGCGGTTCTTGACGCGCTGTTCGAGCGTTTCATTGGCGCGCTTCAGCGCCAGGTCCTGCTCAACGCGCCCGGAAATGTCGGCATAGGTGGCAACGATGCCGCCATCCGGCATCGGGTTGGAGCGCAATTCCAGGATGCGGCCGCTGGTCTTCAGCTCCATCTGCCAGGGGCTGACGAAGCTGGTGAGGCGGTTGAGCATCGCCACCCGCTGGTCGGCCGGAATGTCGCCGCGCTCGGCAAGGTGGCGCAGGATGCGGTCGAGCGAGACGCCGACCTGGCCCATCTCGTCGGGCAGGTCGAACAGCGCCCGATATTGGCGGTTCCAGCAGATCAGCCGGAAATCCCTGTCGAAGACGGTGATGCCCTGTTCCATCTGGTCGAGCGCGATCTGCAGCAGGTCGCGGTTGTGCTGCAACGCTTCGGTGGCGTCGTCGAGCAGGCGAAAGGCGTCCTTCGCCTCTCGATCATTGCGGCGCAGCAGCAGCGACAGGATGAGCCGCGCCGAAGAGGAGCCGACGGCACTTGCCAGAAGTTGCTCGGAGAAACGGATGACGTCCATGCTGGCCTGCTCGTTGCCGTGCAGCGAAGCGCCGTTGCTCTTTTCGAACGACTGAAACGACCGTTCAGTGCGTTCGACGCCGAGATAGCGCGCGATGGTGTCCTTGAGGTCGTTGACGGTGACGGTGGTGCGGAAGCGGCGCAGGCTCGGCATCGGGCTCGCCTCGCGCGGCACGAAAATCGACGCCTGGATGCGCTCCAGCGGCACCGACGCGCGCGACAGCGAGCCTAGCACGAAGAACAGCGTGTTGACCGACAGGCTCCACAGGACACCGTGGTTCAGCGGCTCGGCGACGGTGCCGAACAGCGCTTGCGGCCGCAACGCTTCGAAACCGAACAGGCCGTGGACGACGATGCCGGTATCGGACGCGGCGAGCGAAGGAAGCAGCAGCGTATAGCTCCAGACGACGATGCCGGCGACCATGCCGAGCGCCGCCCCCCTACCGTTGGCGCCGCGCCAGATCAGCCCGCCGATCAAGGCCGGCGCGAACTGCGCGATCGCGGCGAACGACATCAGGCCGATCGAGGAGAGCCGCGCGCTGTTGGTGCTCTCGCGATAGTAGAGGAAGGCGACGAACAGCATGATGAAGATCGCCGCCCGTCGCACGTTGAGGATGAGCGCTGACCAGTCCTCGTTCTCCGATGTCGTGGTCTTGAGCAGGCGACGCACGAACAGTGGAATGACGAGATCGTTGGAGATCATGATCGACAGCGCGACGCTTTCGACGATCACCATCGCGGTGGCCGCTGACAGGCCGCCGATGAAGGCGGCCATGGCCAACACATCGTGACCGCTGAGCAGCGGCAGCGACAGGACATAGAGGTCGCTGCTGGTCCTGGTGCCGACCAGCGCCAGGCCGGCGAGCGCGATCGGCAGCACGAAAAGGTTGATCGCCACCAGATAGAGCGGAAACACCCATGTCGCGGTGCGCAGTTCGGCCTCGCTGCGGTTCTCGACGATGGTGACATAGAACTGGCGCGGCAGCATGATGATGGCGAAACCGCTCAAACACGTCAGCACCAGCCAGGTTGCGAGCGAGGTGCTGTAGCTCATCGCTTGCTGAACTTGCGAATTCTCGGCGAGCTTGTCGACCATATCGCCCGGGCCGCCGAAGATCAGGAACGTCACCATCAGGCCGATCGCCAGGAAGGCCGCGAGCTTGACGACCGTTTCCACCGCGACGGCCAGCACCAGCCCGTCCTGGTGCTCGGTGGCGTCGGCGTGGCGCGTGCCGAACAGCACCGCAAACAGCGCGAGCAGCATGGCGACGACCAGTGAGATGTCGCTGACGAACGGATCGAACGAAGGCGGCGAGCCGGTATAATGCTCGACCATCAGGCTGACCGAGCCGGAAATCGCCTTTAACTGCAGCGCCATGTAAGGCACCGCGCCGACCGTCGCGATCAGCGTGGCAATCGCTGCTACGGCGAAACTCTTGCCGTAGCGGGCGCCGAGGAAGTCGGCGATCGAGGTGATCTTCTCTGTCTTGGCCAGCCTGACGATGCGCCGAAGCAGCGGAAAGCCGAACACGAACACCAGCACCGGGCCGATATAGATGCCGAGGAATTCAAGGCCGCGCTCGGAGGAAAGGCCGACCGAACCGAAGAACGTCCAGGAGGTGCAGTAGATCGCCAGGCTGAGCGCATAGATGAAGGGCCGGGCCCGGTCAGACCCGGATGTCGTTGAGCGCCGGTCTCCGAGGCTGGCGATGGCGAACAGCAACGTCACATAGGCAATCGCAATGATGACGACGAACCAGCCCTGCACGGCCTGACAATCCTCCCTTGCCGGTTTTGCATCCGGCCTGCTGAGACGCAATCACAGCTTGGCGATCAAGTCCATCGCGGCTTTCGGCGCAGATGGCTGCGGCTTCGGAATCTTGGCCGGCGGAAACGGTCTTTTGTCCATGCTGCAACTGCAGGCTTTTGCTATTGTGCCAGTGAAGCCAACGATCGGGCGAGGGCGGCGGCCTGGCGCGTCAGAACAAGGAGGGTCGAATGCTGAAAGAATTCCAGGAATTCATTTCCCGGGGTAACGTCATGGACCTGGCCGTCGCCGTCATTATCGGCGCTGCCTTCAGCAAGATCGTCGATTCACTGGTCAATGACATCATCATGCCGATAATCGGGGCGATTTTCGGCGGACTCGACTTCAACAATTATTTCCTGCCCTTGTCCTCAGCCGTCAACGCCACATCGCTGGCGGATGCCAAGAAGCAGGGCGCAGTCTTCGCCTATGGCAGTTTCATCACCGCCGCGCTGAATTTCATTATCCTCGCTTTCATCATCTTCCTGATGGTCAAGGCCGTGAACAATCTGCGCAAGCGTCTGGAGCGTGAGAAGCCAGCTGCGCCTGCGGCCGCTCCGCCGGCCGATGTTGCGCTGCTCACTGAAATTCGCGATCTCCTCGCCAGGAAATAGCCCGAAGACAGATTCCCTGGACCAAAACCCCGGCCGTTTGCGGCCGGGGTTTTCTGTTTTCGCCTGTCGCGAAACGCGCTAGCAGTCCAGAAGACGAAAACGGATCTATCCATGACCCTGATCGAGAATTTGCGCGCCGAGGCCCGGGCCGCGCCGGAAAGCGGCATTGTCGCCGTCATGAACCGCGGCCGCGACCGCGATGGCATGATCCCGCTCTGGGCCGGCGAGGGCGACCTGCCGACGCCCGCCTTCATCACCGATGCCGCTGCCCGGGCGCTAGCCGGCGGCGAGACCTTCTATACCTGGCAGAAAGGCATCCCCGAGCTGAGGCAGGCGCTCGCCCGCTATTACGTCAGGCATTTCGGCAAGCGCTTCGCCGAGGAAGAATTCATCGTCACCGGCTCGGGCATGCATGCCATCCAGCTGGCGATCGATGCCGTCGCAGGGAAGGGGGACGAACTCGTCTATCTGTCGCCGGCCTGGCCGAATTTCGCCGCAGCCGCCGGTGTGGCGGGCGCTATTCCGGTCGCTGTCACGCTCGACCAGTCCGGCAATGGCTGGTCCTGCGACGTCGGCAAGATCGAGGCGGCGATCACGCCAAGGACAAAGGCGCTGTTCGTCAACACACCCTCCAACCCGACCGGCTGGACCGCCGACAGGGAGACGCTGCAGGCGATCCTCGATCTTGCCCGTGGAAGGGGCCTGTGGATCATCGCCGACGAGATCTATTCGCTGTTCCACTACGGCGATGGTCGCGCGCCGTCCTTTATCGATATCATGGCCGACGAGGATCGCATCCTGTTCGTCAACAGTTTTTCCAAGAACTGGGCGATGACCGGCTGGCGGGTCGGCTGGATCAAGACCCATCCTTCGCTGCAGCAGGTGTTCGAGAACCTGGTCCAGTATTCGACCTCCGGCGTTGCCCAGTTCATGCAGCGCGGCGCGGTCGTCGCCCTCGATGAGGGCGATGCCTTCATCGTCGAGCAGGTGGAGCGGGCAAGGGCGGCGCGTGACCTGGTCTGCGGCATCCTGGCTGCGACCGGCAGGGCAGGCTTCACCGTGCCGCAGGGAGCGTTCTATCTGTTCTTCGCGGTCGACGGCGTTACCGATTCACGCGCCGCCGCCTTCGACATCGTCGACCGCGCCAATGTCGGCCTGGCGCCCGGAACCGCCTTCGGCCCCGGCGGCGAAGCCTTTCTCAGGCTATGCTTCCACCGCCGCCTCGACCAGCTCGAGGAAGCCGCACACCGGCTGGCGAAGTGGATGAAGAGTGTGTGAGAGTCAGATCCGCCCGAGTGTGCGCAAGCGAAGCGACGTCGCGTAGGCCCTAGGAACCATACCGTGACCTTCGAATGCCGCGGCGTGGAAGAACAACGCGGCACCGAGAGCGGAGACCGCCATCATGCCCTCGGCTGAAGATCACCCGCCGGACTTCGGCACCAGCAGCGGAATGACGCGGTCGCATTCCCTCACGGCCGGCCGGCCCGCAGAACCGTAAGAGATACCCAAAGCATCCCAGGTCTCGACCAGAGCGTCCTGCAGTCCCGCGATCAGTTGATCCGAATGGAACGGCGTCGGCGTGATCCGCAGCCGTTCGGTGCCGCGCGGCACGGTCGGGTAGTTGATCGGCTGGATATAGATGCCGTGGACGCCGAGCAGGCGGTCGCTGGCCATCTTGCACAGCTCGGGATCGCCGACGAGCAGCGGCACGATGTGGGTAGCGGACTCCATCACCGGCAGGCCGGCGGCGGTAAGGACCTGCTTGGTCCGCGTCGCCTGGCGCTGCTGCGCGGCTCGTTCGGCCTGTGAGCGCTTGAGATGGCGGATCGACGTGGTCGCCGCGGCGGCAATGGCCGGCGGCAGCGCCGTGGTGAAGATGAAGCCCGGCGCATAGGAGCGCACGGCATCGATCACCGCACTTGTGCCGGTGATATAGCCGCCGAGCGTGCCGAACGCCTTGGCCAGCGTGCCTTCGATGATGTCGATACGGTCGGCCAGCCCTTCGCGCTCGGTGATGCCGCCGCCGCGCGGTCCGTACATGCCGACGGCATGCACCTCGTCGATATAGGTCATGGCGTTGTAGCGCTCGGCAAGTTCGACGATCTGTTTGATCGGCGCGATATCGCCATCCATCGAATAGACGCTCTCGAAGACGATCAACTTGGCGCGCTCGCGGCCCGCCGCCTGCAGCAGGCTTTCGAGATGCGCAACGTCGTTGTGGCGGAAGATCTTCTTCTCGGCGCCCGAACGCCGCACGCCCTCGATCATCGAGGCGTGGTTCAACTCGTCCGAGACGATCAGGCAGTTGGGCAGCAGCCGCGCAATGGTCGAGATCGAAGCTTCGTTAGAGACGAAGCCGGAGGTAAAGACGAGCGCGGCTTCCTTGTCGTGCAGGTCGGCCAGTTCCAGTTCGAGCTCGACCAGCGGATTGCTGGTGCCGGAGATGTTGCGGGTGCCACCGGCGCCGGATCCCATCTTGCCGGCGGCGTTCTGCATCGCGGCGATGACGTCGGGATGCTGGCCCATGCCGAGATAGTCGTTGGAGCACCAGACGGTGATTTCCTGGGCGCGGCCGTTGGCGCGCCAGATGGCGCGTGGGAAGTTCCCCACGATGCGCTCGAGGTCGGCGAAGATGCGATAGCGACGCTCGGCGTGAAGCTGGTCGATCGCGTCTTCGAAGAACCGCTGATAGTTCATTTCGGCTTCCCAATTTTTGCGTGGGATCATAATCATTGCCCTATTCGCCGTCTACTTGGCCTTTTTGGTCAAAATGCCACGCCCCAAGCCTGTTCCTAACGGCCACGGATCATGGCCTATTCCCTTGATGTGGATCAATTTTGTTTCAGGACGATGCCATGCGCCGATGAGACTGGTTACCGCAGGCACTGATGGAAATGGACTAATGGCCCAGTGGCAGGCTTTCCAGTAAGGCGGGTGTGGAGACAGCTTCCGATTAATCTTGAGCAGCGAGGACACGGATGACGGTTTTGGTGACAGGCGGCGCTGGCTATATCGGCAGCCATATGGTCTGGGAACTGCTGGACGCGGCCGAGAGCGTTGTCGTCCTCGACCGGCTTTCGACCGGCTTCGAATGGGCGGTGGCGCCGGAGGCAAAGCTTGTCGTCGGCGATGTCGCCGACAAGGAGCTGGTCGGCGGGGTCATCCGCGACAATCATGTCAATGCGATCATCCATTTTGCCGGCTCCATCGTGGTTCCCGAATCGGTCGCCGACCCGCTCGGCTATTACGAGAACAACACCTGCAAGACGCGCACGCTGATCGAGACCGCGGTGCGCGAAGGCGTGCCCAATTTCATCTTTTCCTCGACCGCCGCCGTCTATGGCGGCGCCGGGCTGGAGCCGGTGCGCGAGGATGCGCGCCTTGCACCGGAATCGCCCTATGGCCTGTCCAAGCTGATGAGCGAATGGATGCTGCGCGACGCCGCAATCGCCCACGGCTTGCGCTATACGGCGTTGCGCTACTTCAACGTCGCCGGCGCCGATCCGAGGGGCCGCACCGGTCAGTCGACGCCGGGCGCCACGCATCTGATCAAGGTCGCCTGCGAGACGGCGCTCGGCAAGCGGCCCTTCATGGAGGTGTTCGGCACCGACTATCCGACGCCCGACGGCACTTGCATGCGCGACTACATCCATGTCAGCGATCTGGCGGCGGCGCATCGGCTGGCGCTGGAACGGCTGCGCGCCGGGGGACCAAGCCTCGTCGCCAATTGCGGCTACAGCCACGGCTATTCGGTGCTCGAAGTTATCGACAGCGTGCGCCGCGTCTTTGGCCATGATTTCGACGTGCGGATCGGCGAGCGCCGTGCGGGCGACGCGGCGGCGGTGGTCGCCAATTCGGAGCTGGCGCGCCGCGAGCTCGGTTGGACCCCGCAACGCGATGACCTCGACCGGATCGTCGCCGACGCGCTGGCTTGGGAGCGTATCCTGACCGGCAAGAATTCGGCGCGGAGCTGAAGTCCCGGTTTTTCCTCCGTGGGCTCGTAGATCGAGCGTGGAAGCGCTATTGAAGGAGCTGCGCGGCTGAAACGTGGAGGCGTTTCGGCCGCGTCTGATCCTTTGGGGGCGGCATGAAGATATTGGTCCTTGGCGCTGGCGTCGTCGGCACGGCGGCGGCCTACTATCTGGCGAGCGACGGCCACGAGGTGACCGTGATCGAACGCCATCCGATGGCGGCGCGAGGCACCAGCCAATCGAATGCGGGCCTGGTGTCGCCAGGCGACGCCACCGCCTGGGCCTCGCCCGCTGCGCTGAGGACGTTTTTGCGCGCGCTCTACAACCACGATCTCGGCATCAAGGTGAGGCTGCGCTTCGATCCTTATTTCTTCGCCTGGAGTCTGCGCTTCCTGCGCCAATGCACGCATGCGCGACTGCGCGCCAACACCGACATCAAGCTGCGCCTGGCGCTTTATTCGCGCGACTGCATCAACGCCATCTCGGCCGACACCGGCATTCACTATGACGAGCGCAAGAAGGGCATTCTCTATTTCTTCCGCTCGCAGCAGAGTTTTGATACCGGCACCGACAATTACCGCTATCTCGCCGAGCACGGTCTGCCGATCGAGATCGTCGGCCGCGACAGGCTGGTCGAGATCGAGCCCGGCCTTGCCGGGGCCAGGGACAGAATAGCCGGCGGCGTCTATTCGCCGATCGACCAGACCGGCGACTCCAGCCAATTCACCCGAAACCTCGCTGCCTATGCCGCCGAGAAACTCGGCGTCCAGTTCCTCTACGGCACGACGGTCGAAGGCCTCGACATCGAAGGCGATCGGGTGCGCGCGGTGATGACCTCGGCCGGCCCGATAACAGCCGACGCCGTGGTCATCTCGATGGGGCCGGAGAGTGGCCTGCTCGGCCGCCGCTACGGCATCGACCTGCCTGTCTATCCGGTCAAGGGCTACACCGCGACCGTGCCGCTGGAGGACGAGGGCAAAGGGCCGACCATGGGCGGCGCCGACGAGGATCAGCTTATCGGCTATTCCAGGCTCGGCAACCGGCTGCGGCTTGCTTCGACCGCCGAGTTCACCGGCTTCGATCGCAGCCACAAGCCGAGCGATTTCGCCGCCATGTTCAGGACCGGCAAGGAGCTTTTCCCAGGCGCCTTCGACGAGAACAAGGCCGAGCTCTGGGCCGGCTTGCGGCCGATGATGCCGAACTCGGTGCCGGTCATCGGCCGGGCGCGCTACAGAAATCTCTACCTCGACACCGGCCACGGCCATGTCGGCTGGACCATGGCCTGCGGCTCGGGAAAATTCCTTGCCGATGTGGTCGCCGGCCGCAAGCCGGAGATCGACCCGCAAGGGCTGGTCTATGTCAATTGAGGGAGAATTAATCGTCGTGTCGGCACCGGGAAGATAAATGCGTCTAATACCGTGCACAAATTCTGAGTAGAAAAATGTCGGGACCGCAAGTCGCCATCGACCTTGGCCGCATCGAGCGCAATGCGCGCACCATCGTCGACCGCTGCGCCCTGTCCGGCATCAGGGTATTCGGCGTTACCAAGGGCACCTGCGGCATGCCGCAGGTGGCGCGCGCCATGCTGCGCGGCGGCGTCGCCGGCATCGCCGAATCGCGCTTCGAAAACATCCGCCGGGTGCGCGACAGCGGCATCACCGCCCCGATCATGCTGCTGCGCAGTCCGCCGATGGCACGCATCGAGGAGGTTGTGCGCACCGTCGACATCAGCCTGCAATCCGAACTCGCCACCATCCGCGAATTATCGCGCATCGCCGAGCGTATGGACCGCGTCCACGACATCATGCTGATGATCGATCTTGGCGACCTCAGGGAAGGCATCTGGCCGAACGACCTCATTCCGACGGTCGAACAAATACTGGCGCTCAGCGGCGTGCGCATCGCCGGCATCGGCACCAATCTCGGCTGCTTCGGCGCCATCATGCCGACGCAGGAAAATCTCGGACAGCTCGTCGCCCATGCCTACAAGACCGAGCGCCTGTCCGGCGCAAGGCTCGACTGGATCTCGGGCGGCGCGTCATCGTCGCTGACGCTGCTGCTCGAAGGCAGGCTGCCCGCCGGCATCAACAATCTGCGGGTCGGCGAGGCGATCCTTCAGGGTGGCGTCGAAACCTTCCGCGAGACGCCGTGGGCCGAACTCGAACCCGATGCCTGCCGGCTGACCAGCGACATCATCGAGGTCAAGCTGAAGCCGTCGCGGCCGATCGGCCAATCCGGCTACGACGCTTTCGGCAACCAGCCGGTGTTTGCCGACGATGGCGACCGGTTGCGCGCCATCGCCAATATCGGCCGCGAGGATGTCTTGATCGAAGGTTTGACGCCGATTGCCAAGGGCGTGCGGGTGCTTGGCGCCTCCAGCGACCATCTGCTTCTCGACGTGACCGATGCCGAGCCGCCACCCGCCGTCGGCGATCGTGTCGCCTTCCGCATGAGCTATGGCGCCATGCTGCTGGCAATGACCTCGGAATATGTCGAAAAGGCGCCAATGCACGATGTCGAGGATTTCTCCGGCCGCAAGATGGTGTCGATATCTGCCGCACCGGCGGCGGCCGGCATCCTGGCCAGGGAGGCGACCGGCGCCCGGCTGGAGGCGATGAATTTCGATGTCGTCGAACTGGCCGATATCGAGCGGCCGCCGTCCGGCCTGGTCCGGCTCACCGCCGGCAGCGACCGGCGCATCGCCCACACGGCGCTGACGGCGACCGCGCGGGCGACGCACTCGTTTGGCCTGATCTGGATCGATTCCATCGCCGCGCTGATGCCCGAGGACGAAGACGGCATCGACCTGCCGGAAGCTTCGGTGCTGGCGCGGGCGCTCGGCCTCGATCACAAGCCCGGCGCGCTGCAGCCACAACTGTCGCCGGAAAACGTCGTCATTGTCGGTTTGCGCCATGCAGATCCGGCCGAGGCCCGGGTGCTGAAGGATTCGCGCGTCTGCGCCTTCACCATGACCGACATCGACGCCATGGGCATGCGCGACGTGATGCACGAGGCGATCCGCATCGCCAGTTCCGGCACGCAAGGCTTTCATGTCAGCTATACGCCTGAGGTGACCGAATTCGCCGGCTGGGCGGCAGGCTCCGGCGGCATCACGGTGCGCGAAACGCATCAGGCCATGGAGGCGATCGCGTTGTCCGGCGGGCTGTTGTCGATGGACGTTTCCGGCCTGACATCAGCTCTGGAACCGCGATTGGCGGCGGAAACGGTCAATTTCGTCATGTCGGCGTTTGGCAAGCGGATTTTGTGATCAGCCCTGTGCGTCGACCGCCGCGCGCCATGAACGTGCGTAATCCGCCCAGGCCGGGTCGACCGGCGGTTCGAACCTTTCGCCGGCGCCTTGTACCGTTCCTTGGTCCGACGCCAACAGGGCGGCGCCGATGCTGGTGCCGGTTGCGGCCTCCGACGCGATGACGGCACGTGCGGTGGCTGCAGCGAGCATGCGCGTGAAAAGCCGGTTGCGGGCGAACGGCCCCTCGACGGTCGTCGGGCCGCCGGCGTCGATCAGGTCGAGGCAGGTCGCGGTCATCAGCGCCAGGTAGAAAGAGATGGCGGCAAAGCGCTGGCCGCCGTTGATGCCGTCTCCGTCGAGCCATGCTGCCCTGTGATGCGGGAACGGCCCCGAACCCTGTTGGGTCGAAGGCAGCAGGGACGTCTTCCGCGCGAGCGCTGTGGCGATATCCTCTTTGGTCCAGTCTTCCGATTGGCCTTCCGTCAGCAGCGAAAACTCACGGCCGCCCATGAAACGCGCCGACGGCACCGGATCACCGAGCGCGTTGACGTTGACGAGCGTGTCGCGGGCCGGGTCGAGCGCGATCTTGTTGCCGCCAACCGCCATCGACACCACCCAGGTGCCGGTCGAGACGACCGAGAACGGCGGCGTATCGGACAGGAGATGCGGCAGCAGCGAGGCGTTGGAATCGTGCAAGCCGCAAAACACCGGCGTTTGCGGATCAAGCCCGGTCCGTATCGCAAGCGCGGGCAGGATCGGGCCAAGGCGATATTTCGCCGGCCGCACCGGCGCCATCAGATGACGCCATTGCATCTTGTCGACCAGCGACGAAAAATCGGCCTTCCACGGGTTCCACAGATCGGTGTGGCAGCCAAGCGAAGTCACTTCGTTTGCGGCGACGCTGGTCAGGCGCAAGGCCCAGTATTGCGGGTACATCAGCATCGCGGCGGCCTTGGCGAACTCCGCCGGGAAGCGCTTCTGCTGCCAGAACAGCTGCGCGCCGAGATTGAGGCCGACCGGCAGGCGCGGCGTGCCCGTCTCGGCGAAGGCCGGACGGTTCGTGTCATAGTCCTCGGCAAGGGTGTCGGGCCCGGCAAATTCATAGTCGAGCACCGGCAGCGCCAACTCGCCGGCAGTGTCCACCAGCACGCCCGTCGCGCCATGGGTGGTGATCGATATCGCGTCGATGCGCTGTTCGCGATTGATCTCGGCGAGGCTGTCGAGGATGAACGACCACAGAAGCTCAACATCGTGGTGCGGGTAGGGACCGTCAAGGACAGGCGCGTTCGCCATGCGGCGCAGCGCAACTTCGCGCAGATCGGCGAGATCGACCAGCGCCACCTTGGCGTTGGTCTTGCCGATATCGATGACGGCGACGTGGCGGGTCATTCCATATGGAACATTGTTTCCAGCGGCTCCGCCACCGGCTCGTTATCAGGCCTGGTCTCCATGATGTTGGCCATTTCAGCCCACCAGCGCTGCATCACCTTGTGCTTCGGCAATTCGTCCATGCCGTGGCCGTCGCGCCGCCACAGCACGCCGAACAAGGTGTTGGTCTCATGTCGAGATGGATCGAATAGTCGGAAACGCCGGCCTGTTTCAGCAGTGCGACCAGCGACGGCCAGATGTCGTTATGACGCCTTTTGTATTCGGCCTTCATGCCGGGATTGAGCTTCATCTTGAACGCGTATTTCTCGGCCATCAGGTAAAACGCTCCCGCCGCACCCGCCGCCAGACGATGGGCAGCGCGATGACGATGATCAGCAGCAGGCCGATGAAGATCGACATGACTATGCCGGGCACATTGAGCAGCCCCAGGCCGAAAGTCACCAGCCCCATGATGAAGGCGGCGAGCACCACGCCCAAAATGCTGCCGGCGCCGCCCAGGATGCTGACGCCACCCAGCACCACCATGGTGATGACTTCCAATTCATAGCCTTGCGCGATCGATGGCCGGGTCGAGCCGAGCCGCGAGGTGATCAGCACCGAGGCGATGCCCGCCATCAGCCCGGTCAGGCAGAACAGGATGAACTTGATGCGGCCGACACGCACGCCGGAAAACTGTGCCGCGACCGGGTTGTTGCCGATTGCGAAGACGCGACGGCCGAAGCTGGTCCGGTGCAGAAGGAACCAGTAGATGACCGCCGCGACGAGGAACAGCGTCAGCTCGAACGACACCACCCACCAGACATAACCCTGGCCGAAGAAGGCGAAGCTGGAGGGATAGCCTTTGTAGGCCTGGTCGCCGAGGACGATGAAGGCGATGCCGCGAAACAGGCTCATCGTGCCGATGGTGACGACGATCGACGGCAGGCCGAGCCTGGTGACGAGCAGCCCGTTGAAGGCGCCGCAGCCGAGCCCGACCAGGATGCCGATCGCCACCAGCACCGGCGTGCCGGCGCCGGCCTGCACCGCCATGCCCATCATCGTCGAGGCCAGCGCAATGATGGCGGCGACCGACAGGTCGATCTCTCCGGAAATGATCAGCAGCGCCATGGCGAGCGCGATCAGCGCCTTCTCGGTGAAGTTGAAGGTCAGGTCCGACAGCGACCACGCGTCGAGGAAATAGGGCGAGGCGAAGCTGTTGACGGCAAAGATGGCGACCGCCACCGCGACCAGCAGCGCCTCCCACGAGAAGATCGCCGAGTTGAGCGGCGTGTCGAGCCGGTCGGGAATGTGGCGCGGGGCTGGGGTGTCGGTCATGCCGCTTCCGCCTTCTTGAGAATAATGCGGCCTTGCCGGCGTTCGCCGCGCGCGTTGAGCACCACGGCCAGGATGATGGCGCTGCCCGAAATCGCCATCTGCCAGAACGGCGAGATGTTGATGACCGGCAGCGCGTTGGAGATGATGCCGAGGAACAGCGCACCAAGCACTGCGCCGCCGACCGAGCCGATGCCGCCGGCGATCGAGATGCCGCCGATGACGCAGGCGGCGATGATGTTGAGCTCGTAGCCATTGGCGACCTCGACCGAGGCGATGACATAGCGTGAGATCCAGAGATAGCCGCACAGACCGGCGGCCATCCCCGAGATGCAGAAGACAATGAACTTGGTGCGGCCGACATCGATGCCGGCGTAGATCGATGCTGTCGGATTGACGCCGATGGCATAGATCGAGCGGCCGAGCGCGGTGCGCGTCATCAACAGGAAGAACAAGGCGATGACCAGTATGACGATCCACGACAGCACTGGAATGCCGAGAAAGGCCGCGCGCTGCAGGCCGATGAAATCAGGGCTCATCTGATCGGCATTGACCCAGGCGCCGCCTGAAATGACGAAGGTGGCGCCGCGATAGATGGTGAGCGTGCCGAGCGTCACCACGATCGAGGGAATGTTCAGCCGCCATACCAGCAGGCCGTTGATCGCGCCGAGCACCAGGCCGACCAGAAGTGCGATGACGATCAGCAGCGGGATCGGGATTGCCGGATGCGCGGCGTTCAGCATCGCCACCACCATGCCGGTGAAGCACAGGTTCGACGCCATCGACAGGTCGATCGAGCGGGTCAGGATCACCACCATCTGCCCCAGCGCCAGGATCATCAGGATCGAGGTGTCGTTGAACACCTGGCGCAGATTGCCGAAGGCAGCAAAGCCCGGAAAGCGCATCGAGATCAGCCCGATCAGCACGACGATTGCCGCGAGCAGCCAGACTTCGCGATATTTGAGCAAAACCTTCATGCCACAATCCCTGCTGCCGTCTTGACCAGCGTTTCGGCGTCGAGCCCCTTGTTGTTATAGATCGAGGCGATGCGGCCCTCGCGCATGACGATGACCCGGTCGGACATGCCGAGGATCTCGGGCAGTTCGGACGACACCATGATCACCGATAACCCTTGAGCGACCAGTTCGGCCATGAAGCCGTGCACGGCGGCTTTCGAGCCGATGTCGATGCCTTTGGTGGGCTCGTCGAGGATGATCACCTTGGGCGCGGTCGCCAGCCATTTGGCGATGACGATCTTCTGCTGGTTGCCGCCCGACAAAGTGCCGACGTCCTGGCTGAGCGAGGCAGCGCGCAGATCGAGCCGCTCGGTATAGGAACGGGCTAGCGCGAACTCTTCGGCCAGCTGCAACACACCTGACTTGGATGTGCGCTTGAGCGAGGGCAGCGAGATATTCTGGAAGATCGGCAGGCCGATCACCACGCCTTGCTTGCCGCGTTCTTCCGGCACGTAGACGATGCCGGCGTCGATCGAATCCGCCGCCGATTTCGGCATGATCGCCTTGCCTTCCAGCGTGATGGTGCCGCTGCTGGTGCGGGTGATGCCTGATATCGCCTGCATCACCTCGCTGCGCCCGGCGCCGACAAGGCCGTAGAAGCCGAGGATCTCGCCTCTGTGCAGCTCGAAGCCGATGTCGTCGAACTCGGTCGGGTGCGACAGGCCGGAGACGGCAAGCACCGGCGCGCCGATCTCGGCCTTGCGTTGCGGAAAGATGTGATCGACGGCGCGGCCGACCATCATGCGCACGATCTGGCTCTGGCCGGCATCCCTGATCAGGCCTTCGCCGACCATCTCGCCGTCGCGGAACACCGTGTAACGGTCGGCGATGCGATAGATCTCGTCGAACTTGTGGCTGATGAACAGGATCGCCTTGCCTTCGCTCTTCAGGAACTCGACCAGCAAAAACAGCTCCTCGATCTCCTTCAGCGACAGCGCTGCGGTCGGCTCGTCCATAATGACGATCTGGGCGTCGATCGACATGGCGCGGGCGACTGCGACGAGGTGCTTGTTGGCGATGCCGAGATCCTTCAGCCGCGCATCGGCGTCGATGTGGCCGGCGCCCATGGTGTTCAGTACTTCACGAGCATTCTTGCGCATGGTGCGCCAGTCGATGGTGCCGAGGCGCGATCGCGGCGCATGGCCGAGAAAGATGTTCTCGGCCACCGTCAGGTCGTCGAACAGCACGGTTTCCTGGTGGATGGCGGTGATGCCGTGCCCGAAGGCGGCATGCGCGCTGGGCAAGGTCACGGCCTGGCCATCGATACTGATCGTGCCTGTGTCAGGCTGGTAGATGCCTGTCATGATCTTGACCAGCGTCGACTTGCCGGCGCCGTTCTCGCCGATCAGCGCGGTCACCTGGCCTGGGTAGAGCGACAGGCTGACGTCGTGCAGCGCGCGCACGCCGGGAAAACTCTTCGAGATGCCGGCCAGGGTCAGGCGCGGAGCCGCAGCCAAAGGCTGCTCAGTGGTCGGGTCGAGTTGGGCTGTCGTGTCCATAGTCGTATCAAGCCCTTAAGCAGGTCCGTTTGAGGACGCGGCGGAACTTGAGCTCCGCCGCGCCGGCTTGAAGGGCTCCAGGATCAATAGATCTTGGAGAACTCTTCGATGTTCGACTTGTCGAACTTGAAGGGCGGAGCCATCGCGGCCGAGTTGGTGTCGTCGAGGGTGACCTTGCCGACACGGCCGATCGACAGCGTCGCACCCGGCTTGGCTTCTTCCTTCTTCACCGCCAGATCATGGGCGAGGTAGACGGCCGAGTAGCCGAGATCGATCGGGTTCCACAGTGCGACAGCCTGGCTGGCGCCGTTGTCGATGAACTTCTTGAACTCCGACGGCAGCGCCAGGCCGGTGACATTGACCTTGCCGATCAGGCCCTGGTCGGTCACCACCTGGGCAGCGGCCACGACGCCGACGGTGGTCGGTGCGATGATCGCCTTGAGGTTCGGATAGGATTTCAGCAGGCCCTTGGCCTCGTCCGTGCTCTTGGCCGAGTCGTCGTCGCCATAGACGGTGGCGACGAGATTGATCTTGGGGAATTTCTCCGGCAGCACCTTCTTGGCCGCTTCGATCCAGGCGTTCTGGTTGGTCGCGGTCGACGAAGCCGACAGTATGGCGACATCGCCGCCTTCCGGCAGATAGTCGGCGGCAAGCTTGATGATGGTCTCGCCGATCAGGTTTGTGTCCGAGGGGTTGAGGTGGAGCTGGCGGCCTTCCGGAGCGACGCCGGAATCCCACGAGATGACGGTGATGCCGCGATCCATCGCCTTCTTCAGCGCCGGCACCAGCGCGTCGGCGTCATTGGCCGAAATGGCGATCGCGTTGACCTTTTGGGCGATCAGCGAATTGATCACCTCGATCTGCGCTTCGGCGGTCGCCTTGGTCGGGCCGGTGTAGATGATATCGACGTCGCCGAGTTCCTTGGCCGCCTCTTCGGCGCCCTTGTTGGCGGCATCGAAGAAGCCGTTGCCGAGCGACTTCACCACCAGCGCGATCTTGACGTTCTCGGCATAGGCCGCATTCACGAAGATGGCGGCCGAGAACGCCGCCGTAACCATCAATTTCTTCAGAAAGCTCATCGAATATCCTCCCTTGAGCGTTGCATTCCATCGCCGCTGCGAACCCTCAGGCCTGCAGCGAAGATTCTTCCCTATTGCCTGCCGTTGTGCGGGCGACGACCAGCGTCACACCGGCGGCCTCCAACATCTTGGCCTCGCGATCCTCGATGCCGTCGTCGGTGATGACCGTGGCAATGCGCGACAGGCCGCACAGGATCAGGCTCGAGCGTTTGCGGAATTTTGACGAGTCGACCAGCACCACCAGTTCGTCGGCCTGATCGATCAGTTTCTGCTCGGCCTGGATCAGCAGCGGATCGCCTTCCATCAGGCCGAGTGGCCCGAGCCCTTGCGCGCCCATGAACATGCGGCGCGCATAGAAATTGCGCGTCACGTCATTGTCGAAGGGCGACAGGATGATGTTCTGCTCGCGGTAGATGGTGCCGCCCGACAGCATCACCGTGTTCTTGGAGTGCTTGAGCAGGTGCTCGGCGATCGGAAAGGAATTGGTGAAGATCGGCATGCGGCGGCCGGTCAGGAAATACACCATCTGGAAGGTGGTGGTGCCGCCATTGATGATGATCGGCTCGCCGTCCTTGCACAGTTCCACGGCGTCCCGCGCGATCGCCCGCTTCTGCACAGCGTTGATCGTCTCGTTGACGGAAAAAGGCCGGCCGGCAAGGCCGATGAATTGCGGCGGGGTGATCGCCTCGGCGCCGCCACGCACGCGGCGCAGGCGCTTTTGCACATGCAATGCAGCGATGTCGCGCCGGATCGTCGCCTCGGACGAGTCCGTCAGGTCGACCATCTCCTGCACCGTCACCACAGGCTTTTCCTGGACGGCGGACAAAATGATCCTGTGGCGCTCCTTTTCGTGCATGGTTCCTCCCTGCCAGCACATCTAGGCACTCAAAACGCGCAGTGTCAATCATTTCCGATCAGATAAATTCATTGTGCAGCGCAATATGATCGATGTTGATCGTTTGTGATTGACAACGCCGCCGCTTGCGTAGAAATTCGGCCCAAAGGGACCGCACCGTTTGCGCGTCTCACGTCACGGGAGGATTACCTATGCTTGACAAGCGCTCCGGCACGCGCCTCACCAATCTTTGGGATGAGGCGACAGCCCTGGGAATGAGCGAGCCGGAACGTCTCGTCTATCGCTCGAATGTTCTTGGCTCCGACAAGCGCGTCACCAACTATGGCGGCGGCAACACCTCTTCCAAGATATGGCAAAAGGATCCGCTCACCGGCGAAAGCGTGGAAGTGCTGTGGGTGAAGGGCTCGGGCGGCGACAGCGCCTCGATTAAGCTCGACGGTTTCGCCACCCTCTACATGGACAAGTTGCGCGCGCTTAAGGGTCTCTATCGCGGCCTCGAGCATGAGGACGAGATGGTCGCCTATCTGCCCCATTGCACCTTCAATCTTAACCCACGCGCGGCCTCGATCGACACGCCGCTGCACGCCTTCGTGCCGAAGCCGCATGTCGACCACATGCATCCCGACGCCATCATCGCGATTGCCGCCGCCAAGGATTCGCAGGCGCTGACCAGGGAGATCTTCGGCGACGCGATCGGCTGGCTGCCATGGAAGCGTCCGGGCTTCGAGCTCGGCCTGTCGCTGGAAAAATTCTGCTCCGAAAACCCTGAGGCCAAGGGCGTTGTGCTGGCAAGCCATGGCCTGTTCACCTGGGGCGACACTCCAAAGGAATGCTACGAGACGACGATCTCGGTGATCAACCAGGCGATCGACTGGTTCGAGCGCAAGTCTGAAGGCAAGCAGATCTTCGGCGGCGAAGTCGTCAAATCGCTCGACGCGCCGGCGCGTCGCGCCGTGGCCGCAAGGCTGATGCCGAGGATCCGCGGCCTGATTTCGGAGAACAGCCACAAGCTCGGCCATTTCGACGATTCGCCGGCCGTGCTCGAATTCGTCAATTCGAAGGATTTGCGCCCGCTGGCGGCGCTCGGCACCTCCTGCCCGGATCATTTCCTGCGCACCAAGATCCGGCCGCTGCTCATCGAATTCGACCCCAAAAATCCTGATGTCGACGCCGTCATTGCCCGTCTCGCCGACGATTTGGCGGAGTATCGCGTTGGCTACCAGGCCTATTATGACAGGTGCAAGCATGCGGATTCGCCGCCGGTGCGTGATCCGAACGCCGTGGTCTATCTGATGCCCGGCGTCGGCATGTTCACCTTCGCCGGCGACAAGGCGACGGCGCGCATTTCGGGCGAATTCTACGTCAATGCCATCAATGTCATGCGCGGTGCCTCGACAGTGTCGACCTATGTCGGCCTGCCCGAGCAGGAAGCCTTCGACATCGAATACTGGCTGCTCGAAGAGGCGAAGCTGCAGCGCCTGCCCAAGCCGAAAGCGCTTGCCGGCCAGATCGCGCTGGTCACCGGCGGCGCCGGCGGCATCGGCCGGGCGACGGCCAACCGGCTGCTGCGCGAGGGCGCCTGCGTCGTGCTGGCCGACATCGACGAGACCGCCCTTGCCAGCGCCAATGACGAATTGGCCAAGGCCCATGGCAAGGATTTCGTGCGGCCGGTGGTGATCGACGTCACGTCAGAGGACCAGGTGATCTCCGGTTTCGCCGAGACGGCGGTCGAGTTCGGCGGCATCGACATCCTGGTGTCGAATGCCGGCCTGGCAACCTCGGCGCCGATCGAGGAGACGACGCTGGCGCTGTGGAACAAGAACATGGACATCTTGTCGACCGGCTATTTCCTCGCGTCGCGCGAAGCATTCCGGCTGTTTCGGGCGCAGAAGATCGGCGGCAATGTCGTCTTCGTCGCCTCCAAGAACGGGCTTGCCGCATCGCCCAATGCCGCCGCCTATTGCACGGCCAAGGCCTCCGAAATCCATCTGGCGCGCTGCCTGGCGCTGGAAGGCGCGGAGGCCCAGATCAGGGTCAATGTCGTCAATCCCGACGCCGTGCTGCGCGGCTCGAAGATCTGGACCGGCGAGTGGAAGGAACAGCGCGCCGCCGCCTACAAGATGTCGACTGACGACCTTGAGGAACACTACCGCTCACGCTCGATGCTGAAGCGTTCGGTGTTCCCCGAAGACATCGCCGAGGCGATCTATTTCTTCGCCTCCGACATGTCGGCCAAGTCGACCGGCAATATCGTCAATGTCGACGCCGGCAACGCCCAGAGTTTTACGCGCTAGGCGATCATTTTTTGAGGGTGGCGCTGCCCCTCACCCTTACCCTCTCCCCGCGAACAACGGGGAGAGGGGGTCGCCAATGCCGGACACGCTTGTCCTTCTCCCGGTCGCCATACGGGGAGAAGGTGCCTGCAGGCGGATGAGGGGCAGCGCCAACCGAACGCATTTGGGAGGAAGCACCATGTCCGAAACCATCATCTCAGCCGACATCGTCGACAAGGACAATCTCGCGCGCTCGGCCGAGCTCAAGCGCGATTACGATGCGCTCGGCGAACGCCTCGACCGCCGCGGCATCGCCGTCGACGCCATCCGCGACAAGGTCGAAAAATTCGCCGTGGCGATCCCGTCCTGGGGCGTCGGCACCGGTGGCACCCGCTTTGCCCGCTTTCCCGGCGCCGGCGAGCCGCGCGATATCTTCGACAAGATCGAGGATTGCGCCGTCATCCGGCAGTTGACGCAGGCGACACCCACCGTCTCGCTGCACATTCCGTGGGACAAGGCCGACCCGAACCGGCTGAAACAGGCGGCCTCGCGCTTCGGCCTTGGCTTCGACGCCATGAACTCCAATACCTTCTCCGACGCCAGTGATCAAAAACTGTCCTACAAGTTCGGCTCGCTGTCGCATGCCGACGCCGGCACCCGCCGGCAGGCCGTCGAGCACAATCTCGAATGCATCGAGATCGGCAAGACGCTCGGCTCCAAGGCGCTGACGGTGTGGATCGGCGACGGCTCGAATTTCCCCGGCCAGGTCAATTTCGCCAAGGCGTTCGAGCGTCATCTCGACGCAATGAAGGAGATCTACGCCGGACTGCCTGACGACTGGAAGCTGTTCACCGAGCACAAAATGTACGAGCCGGCCTTCTATTCGACGGTCGTGCAGGATTGGGGCACCAACTACATCATCGCCAAAGAGCTCGGCGACAAGGCCTTTTGCCTGGTCGACCTCGGCCATCATGCGCCCAACGTCAACATCGAGATGATCGTGTCGCGGCTGATCCAGTTCAAGAAACTCGGTGGCTTCCATTTCAACGATTCGAAATATGGCGACGACGATCTCGACGCCGGCTCGATCGATCCCTACCGGCTGTTCCTCGTCTTCAACGAACTGGTCGATGCCGAGCTTGCCGGTGCCGAAGGTTTTGATCCGGCTCACATGCTCGACCAGAGCCACAATGTCACCGACCCGATCGAAAGCCTGATGTTGTCGGCGGTCGAGGTGCAGCGCGCCTATGCGCAGGCGCTGCTGGTCGATCGCCAGGCGCTGGAAGGCTATCAGGATGCCAACGACGCGCTGATGGCGACGCAGACGCTGAAAGCCGCCTATCGCACCGACGTCGAGCCGATCCTCGCCATGGCGCGGCTGAACACGGGCGGCGCCATCGATCCGGTCGCCACCTATCGCGCCGCCGGCTACCGAGCCAAGGTCGCGGCGGAACGGCCGGCGGTTGCCGGCGGCGGCGGTGGGATTGTTTGATGTCGGCCTGAAACAAAAAAACCCGCCTGAGGCGGGTTGCGGCGCGATGCGAGAGAGGCGTCGGCTAATTTCGAAAGCCTTCGCTTGTCATCAGCCTACCTACGCTGCGACGCAACTGCCAAATCTCCGCCATCTGCGATTAGCTACAAGCCAACACGCCTTCGTCATCCTAGGGGGAGCAGGAGCGAAGCGACGTCGCGGAGACCCTAGGATCCATGCCGTTACATCAGCCGAAGATCGCAACGGTGGTTACGAACCGAACCGGCGCAGGCGTGCAAGCCCGGCGAAATCTTCTTTATTGTCAGTAGACTCGCCCGCTCCAAACGGCTTTTCTAGGCGCATCCCCCGCCTCGGAGAACGGCCATGCACCGCCGCACCCTAATCGCACTCAGTCTTTCCCTCACCTTGACCTTTGCACCGCTGGCGGCCGCATTGGCCGCCTCGCCGCAGCCGGCGAAGGGCGAGCATGGCATGGTGGTGACCGCCCAGCATCTGGCGTCGGAAGTCGGCGTCGAGGTGCTGAAGAAGGGCGGCAACGCCGTCGATGCCGCGGTCGCCGTCGGCTACGCTCTGGCTGTGGTCTATCCGAACGCCGGCAATATCGGCGGTGGCGGCTTCATGACCATCCGCTTCAAGGACGGCCGCTCGACATTCCTCGATTTCCGCGAGCGCGCGCCGCTCGCCTCGACGAAAACCATGTATCTCGACAAGGACGGCAAGCCGGTGAAAGGCGCCAGCCTCGACGGCTATCTCGCTGTCGGCGTGCCGGGCTCGGTGGCAGGCTTCGAGACCGCACGGGAAAAATACGGCACGCTGACGCGGCAGGACTTGATGGCGCCGGCCATCCGCTATGCCAGGGATGGTTTTGTGCTGGAGCAGGGCGATGTCGCCTCGCTCGAAGGCGGCGCCGCGCGGCTGGCCAAGGACCCGGCCGCGGCCGCCATCTTCCTGAAGCCTGACGGGAAGCCCTATGCCGTCGGCGAGCGCCTTGTCCAGGCCGATCTCGCCGCCTCGCTCTCGGCCATCTCGGAACGAGGTCGTGATGCCTTCTACAAAGGACCGATCGCCGACGGCATCGTCAAGGCGAGCGCGCAGAAGGGCGGCATTCTGGCCAAGGCGGATTTCGAGACCTACGCGGTCCGCGAGCTCGAGCCGGTGACCTGCAATTACCGCGGCTATGAGATCACCTCCTCGCCGCCGCCGAGCTCGGGCGGCGTCATCATTTGCGAGATACTCAACGTGCTGGAATTCTACCCGCTGTCCTATCTCGGCGCGGGTTCTGCCGAAACCATCAAAGTCATGGTCGAGGCGATGCGTCACGCCTATGTCGACCGCAATTCGGCGCTCGGCGATCCCGACTTCGTCGACAATCCGGTCGAAAAGCTGCTCGACAAGAACTATGCGAAAGAAATCCGCGAAAAGATCGATCCGTTCCGGGCCGGCGTGTCGCAGGATCTGATGCCGAAGGGTTTTGGCGAGAGCCAGGAGACGACGCATTATTCGATCGTCGACAATGACGGCAACGCCGTCGCGGTGACCTATACGCTGAACGGCTCGTTCGGCGCCGCCGTCGTCGCCGACGGCACCGGCATCCTGCTCAACAACGAGATGGACGATTTCACCCAGAAACCGGGCGTGCCCAATCTCTACGGCCTCGTTCAGGGCGAGGCCAATGCGATCGCCCCGAGGAAGACGCCGCTGTCGTCGATGAGCCCGACCATCGTCGCCAAAGACGGCAAGCCGTTCATGGTCATCGGCAGCCCCGGCGGCTCGCGCATCATCACCATCACGCTGGCAGCGATCGTCAATGTCGTCGATCACAGCATGAACATCCAGGAGGCGATCGACGCGCCGCGCATCCACCACCAATGGCTGCCCGACACGGTCTATATCGAACCGTTCGGCCTGTCGCCCGATACCAAAAAACTGCTTGCCGGGATGGGCTACCGCCTCGACGTCACCGATGCGACCTGGGGTCAGGCGGCCGGTATCCTGGTAGGCGGCAAGAGCCTGACCGAGATCGAAAAGGGCGGCGGCGCCCGCTACAATGGCGCCATCGACAGCCGCGCCGCGTCCGGCGAGGCGATCGGATATTAGTTTCTTTCGGTCAGATGACCAGCGTGATGGTGGACGCAATCAGCATCACCGCCGCGATGCCGACGAACAAGGCATAGATACGCGGCCGATCGAGCAGCAGCGCATTTCCCGATATCCACGCCGCGGTGGCGCCGCCAAGCGCGTACAGGAAGCCGTTACGGTGCCCCAGGGCAAGGTTTGCGGCCATCAAGCCGCCAATGATGAGGGCGCCGAACACGATGATCACGGCGACCGCGTATTTCTCGAAATCGTTGCTGGCCACACCCGGACCCATCACGTTCAACGTCGTCAGGTCGTCCGGGTCGAAGGGGCTGGCCGACCCATATTCGTCTTGACCGGCAGGCTCGTGCATCATTCATTCTCCTTGAAGCGGCAACAAATCATCAAGCCTTGCCGAGTGCAACCAGATCGCGACAGGTTCAATGCCATCGGCACGGTCTTCAACACTTTCTGGCCGCGGCTTGCTACCGTCTTTTTGGATTTAATGCATGTCGCGCAAAAGTGTGCAGCGGTTTTGCGGTAACGACATGCAAAAAAACAACAACCTGAAGCGGCGTCGCCGGTCAAACGCGACGCGCTTCAGGTCGGATCGTGCTGCCGCTCCAGGCGATCTGTCGCACTGGAATCGCCAGTCAGGGCGTTTTGACATGAAAGGCCGCCGCTCTGGAGGCGGATTAAGAACCGCTGTCCTGGCTTCGGCCTGACCGCGCGTGAAGTTGCCGGTGGCGAAGATTGGGCCGGTGGCCAAGATTGGGCCGGCGGCGAAGATTGGGTTGGTGGTGAAGAGTGGCCGGCGCCACTTTGGGGGGGCGTTGGGGTAGATTGCCTGATGGGCGCCGGCCAAGCGGAAATCAGGTCCGCCGCGAGCAAACATAGCAAGGAATGGCGCGGTATGGCAGTGGTGTGATCGCGGAAGATGGTTCGCGCTTTCCCGGTGCGGTGTCCCATTATCGGTCAACCCGTCTGGCACCTGAATTGCACAGTAAGCAATGCCGGGGCAACGGCCCGGAAGTCGTTCCCGAATATCGAGGCTCGCCGCTTCGCAAATGGAGCGGCGGGCCTTTTTGGCTAGAGCATCGACCCCGAACGTGGCTACCGGTTGCGCAGCCCGCCGAGATTTGTCAGGCGGCGGGAGCCGGCGGCAGTTCGAACAGATGGGCGCCATTCTCCTGGCCCCGCTCGACATAGCCGATTATCCGGAACCATTTTGCGACGTCCGGTCTCTGGAGCCAGCTGCGCGAGTGAATGGGGAGGTTGCCTGCAAGCGCCTGGATATGGCGAATGTGCCGCTTGCAGAAGCGAACGGTCGCGGCGCTGAAGAAATCTTCCTGCGCGGCGAACAGCGTATCGGCAGCGTCGCTATTCTCGTGCCAGGCGATGAGCGCTACGGTTTTTTCGCCCTGCACGAGCGCATGAGCACGGCCTTCCTTCAAGTTCATCATCAGATTGTCGTAGGCGATCTTACTGTCCTTGCCGGCCGCGACGTACTCGTCCGATATCCGCTTGGACAGATCACGGAAAACACTTTCCAGATCTCCAACCGTTGCTGCGCGTGCTCTCATTTCGCCTCCTGGAGCCCCAACGGGCAGTTTGCCCTAAGGATAGGGGATCACCAAGCAAATCAAATCCGTCATTCGCCCAATGCGAGCAAACAGTTTCGCCAGTGCCGGCCCTGTCGGGCGCCGAAAAAATGATTTGAGGTCGCCGAGAACCGCTACGCAACCTGCCGCAACACGGCGACCTGAATTCCCCCAACCGATTTCAGCCAAGCGGGCGCCATGCGCAACTTGCTGAAATTGCCTTGGAAAAATGGTGCCCAGAGGCGGAGTCCAAGCGATGGGAAAATCGCTCTGTTTCCAAATGGTTAGGGCTCCGCTATAGCAGGACTAGCCAACAAAAATACCAACAAAATATTTCTGTGGATTGGTTCGGTTCCCGTTATCGCTCTATTCGCTCAATGCCATCGGTCCCAACCTTATCTCAAAAGCCCATGCTGTCGCTACTCGAGTTTGGTCCAGATAGGTCCTCTCGATTGCATTGCATGGTGCGTGAGCTAATCGGAGGTCCGCTGCCTCCGATTCCCGACATCTGATCGCTCTACCATTGAAGATGGCGGAGAGAGCGTCTTTCGATTCCCTTCCCATCCCATTGGAAATAACTGCATCCTGCTCGCAGAACTACAGTCAGTCTGCGATGTGCCCGTTTCCTCAGCGAGCCGAGATCGGGCAGCAGGTGCTCGTGGAAATGCTTCACATTCCATCCAAGGTAGCGAAAACGATAGAGTTCCAGCATCTCTTCAATCGCTTCGGCAGGCACCCGACGGGGGGAACACGATCTGGCGACAATCGTTCGGGCGCCAACAAAAGCGCCGTACCGTCAGATCGAGGACAAAACAATGCAGGAAAGGCAAGGCTTAACCGATAAAGAAAAACACAATCGACAGGAGCGCACGTCGGATGCTGCGCGGGCATTAACAGACATTGAGCGCGCAGCACGAAATGCAAAGACTGCTCGGCTGCGAGAGCAACGACTTAAAGCCGAGACTGCTCTCCCTGCTGCATCGGCACCGAAACCGAAGAGGAATTCGAAGACCAAGAAGTCGTAGATGGCACGCTGCACCTGCGCCCT
>NZ_JBVVQV010000038.1:0-52185 GCF_055811235.1 Mesorhizobium sp. WSM4810
CATCTACAGATCAATTGCGAAGTTCATGCTTCGTTCGACCTTAGCGTGTCTCTGGGAACAGTTCTTGTTCTGACCCCTCCTTCGCAGCACGATGGATGAGGTGAGTTCGCTTAGTGCCTTGTGCCGATCGCATCGTGCGGTCAGGACGCGCATCAGATTGGGCCACCTCATTCTCCTGGTCCCATGCTGGGAGGGCAAAACGCCGATCCCGAAGAGAAGCGAGGCCCTGCGGAAGACGCCAAAACTCCGGACATATGAAAGCTCGAGAGCGCTTGACCTCAACACGCCGAATAGAGAAGGCTCTTAGGCAAGGCCGGTGAGCCCTAGCCTATTGAGTCGCGGTCGGCGAGGGTGTGGTATTCGGAAATACCAGGATCGGGCTGTGCGCGTCATTGGTGCGCTAAATCTTTTGATGTCTAACAGATGAAAAGGAGGATATTCCGCAAATTCGTCCCAGTCTTCAATAGCACAGAATTCCCTGCTTTCAGCGATTTCGTTTTGGCTAACCTATTAATTTACCTAGGTCGATCTGTTTTTCTGCAAAATTCCGGGCGAGAACCGCATCATTACCGATCCCGGCGCCAACGCGCGGCTCACGGCGACCGATGTCGAAACCTTCGCACCGCCACCTGGACGAGCCCCGGCATCCTACTCACACAACTTGAGGTCCCAGTCGAGACGGCGGCCCGCGCGCTTGCCATCGGCAAGGCGCGGGGACTGACGACCATCCTTAATCCCGCACCTGGCCGGCCCTGCCGAAGGAGATATCCCTGCCGACGTTGACATCCTAACGCCGAACCAGTCCGAAGCGCGCATCCTGCTGGGGCTCGACGCGGACGATCGGCAGGCCGACGCCGATTTAGCGGCAAGACTGCGCGGCCTCGGCGTGGGACACGTCGTCATGACGCTGGGAACGGATGGTGCCTTGATTGCCGGGCCCGACGGACTGACCAAAATCGCGGGCTACCCGGTCGACGTCGTCGGCACTATCGGGGCCGGAGATGCATTCAACGGGGCACTCGCTGCAGGGCTGGCCAGTGGATTGACCCTCGCTGACGCCGTTCGCCGGGGCACCGCGGCGGGCGCCCTCGCGGTCACGAAAAACCTCGTGGTTCCGGCATTGCCCGACGAGAGACAGATTTCAGAATTGATGAAAACCGGACCGCTTGCGCATCAAGATTAAAGTTGCTTCCCTTCCTTGGGCTGGCCACCATGATCAGGATCTCGTCGGCGTCATCCCAAGGACGCCTCATTGGCGTTTGGCGCATTTGCCGCCGCGCCTTGGATGGGATGACGTTCGGCGCAACGACGCCGGTCGACATCCGCGATCAGCCGTCCTGCTCGCCACCACGAGCATTCCCAACGGCGAGCTACGCGCCATTCAGCTGCAGGATATCAACTGGCGAGCTGGCGAGGTTGTCCGGCGCACCAAGGGCAAGCGTGATCGCGTGGCGCCGCTCCTCAAGGAGACCGGCGCCGCGCTCGCCATCGCCGCCGACGGCCCAGACGCTTGTCGGGAAAGGCCGCCGCAGAAAGCTCTTCCTCCTGCCAAGCGGTTTCGCTGCTGCCGGTCTTGTCTCGCATCCGTGACGCCTCCGTGATTCGGCGTCACGGACAGAATCACGGCAGATTCATACGGGGCAATGGGCCCGCCGATGATGTGGGTAATCAGAAGTCCCGCGCAATGGCGGATTGGAAGGCCGTGACTGAGCTCTGCTGACAGCAGCGCACACCGCTTCAGCGCGTTCATACGAAGACAACGTGACAGCGCCTCGAGTGCTTGTTGGCCCTGCCGCACGACGGCGCCAGCGTTGTATCTCTCGCCAATTACCTCATGCCGCGTCAGACGAAGCTTCTGCTAACCCTAACCTGCATCAACTTTAACACTTTTCCATCAAAACATCACAAAGCTCCGGTGCGTGCACACGCAGTTGTTTCTCAACATAATCAAATACTTGGCAAAACATGTCGCACTCCCGTCGCTACGTTGACGGGAAATCTATAAGTGATAGTTTCGGCCGAAAGTTTGGTGAGACGCAGAAAATCAACTAAGTGAGCAGTTCTCCGCCGGACACACTTTTACTTGCGCAAGGTAGAAAAAAATATGCAGCTTATACTGGAGCGTTTGGCCGCTAAGATAAAGCAAGGCGATATTGATCAGCAGTCTTCCGGAATCTTACGTATTGAGCATATGTTTGATCCGGACTTCGTGTCGCATATTCCCGTAGACGACGCCTGTCAGTTCACCGGTCACCCGGATGCAATGTTTCCAGACGGAGGCGGCCTAACAGAAAAGATCCACAAACTGCAAGAGCCGGAGGATCGCCTGCTCTGTAGTGACATGCGTGATACCCATCATAAGGCGCAAATAAAGGTACACGATATCCCCAATGTTCTTGACGACTTTGAGGATTCCGTAAAGGTACTCTCACTTGACTGTTTCGATACGTTGCTATGGCGCAAGACAGCTACACCTAGAGACGTTTTCGCCGTGCTGGCCGATAATCCCGTCGCGCGAAGGTTAGGGATAACTCCTCACCAACGCGTTAGCGCAGCTGCGCGTGCGTATCGAGCGAAACCTTTAGAGAACGGATCCGGGGAGATCGATCTCGGTGACATTTATCGGTTTTTTACATCGCTCTCTGGTGAGGAACGGGAGCTATTGGCCGAGGCGGAAATCCGGACCGAAATGAATGTTTGCTTTGCATTCTCACCGTACGTCGAATTGATCAGACTGGCGCGCACCCGTGGTATCAAAATTATCGTTGTGAGCGATACGTATTTCCGCGAAGACGAGTTAAGGCGCCTCTTGGCTCGGCATTTGCCTTCGGACGTTATGCAGGCAATCAGCAAGATTTACTGCTCTGTCGACTATGGGATGTCGAAGAGCCATGGCCTTTTTCAGGTTGTAATCAAAGAGTGTGGCGTGCCTGCATCGCAACTACTTCACATCGGGGATAATGATGTCTCCGATGCGCAAGCGCCGCGGAAATTGGGCGTACGTGCGCTGCATTTCCTGCCGTTTGATCGTGAGGTCGCAGACTTCTTGCGCCTACAGCACGCGGCATCTTCGTTGATTGGACTTGAACAGACAGCACCGGAGCCAGGTCTTCTGCCATGTTATAGTCCCTTTCGGCCAATTTTTTCTGTAGCAAAACTGCGGCCGTACTCGCCTGAGACAGTGATCGGCTACATGTCATTCGGACCGGTGCTATACGCCTATGCTCGTTTTCTAATGGACGAGGTGGAAGAACTGCAACAGCAGGGCAAGCGAGTAAAGGTCTTCTTTCTGTTGCGTGATGCGCATCTTCTTTCAGCTGCGTGTGAAGCCTATGCGCGCCAGCCCGTCGGCAAGCTGGTACGAATCCGCAAATTCGTTGCTGTTGCGGCCTCTTTCAAAACCCGCGCCGATGTCGATTATTACATCAGCGGGATCGAGCCCGAATTTGACAATCTTCATGCCACTGCAAAACAGCTTTTGCTTCCGTCAGAAGTGACGGAATTGTTAATACGGATCGCCCATCAATCTGACGATCCAAAAACGGCGTTCCATCAGTTGCTGCACGAGGACGATGTTTTGGAGTTGATATTCAAGAACTCCTTTGCTTTGCGTGCCCGCCTGATGCGCTATATCTCAAAGGAAATGGAGTTGGAGGAAGGCGATACCGTTATCTTGGCAGACACAGGCTATAACGGCAAAACGCAGGAATATTTGGTCCGCACCTTCAAAGAAGAATTGAAAGTCGACATACTGGGCCGCTATGTGGTCGCCTCCGACGAGCCTTACCGTGCGGCGAACAGCAAAGCACTCATTACGTCGCGCTGGTGGAATTACACGTTATTTGAGAAATGCTGCACCTTCAAGGAAGGGGCGGTTGTGGACTATGATTTGGACGGTGAGCCAGTTCTTGGAGAGATCAAACTTAGTGAGAAGCAGTACGAGAAGGTTGCCAATGTTCAAGCTGAATGCGTGCGGTTCATCAATGATGCGAGGACGTTTTTTACCAAGGCGCGTGTGACGCACGAGTATTCTATTTTGCGGGGAGCCGCCCACGCAGCTCTACTCCGTCATGCCTACATGCCTGTTGAAGCGGAGTTGGAGTATTTCAAGGACTTCCAGCACGACAAGTTTATGGGGCCAGATCGCAAGAAGACGATCTATCATCTAGAAAGTGCTTGGAAGAATGTGCGGTGCCTGTCCTCACCTTATCGGCTGGGTGCATATGAAACGCGTAGCTTGGGGCTTGACTTCACATTCAGCGGTCTAGTGCAAAGAAGATTTCAGCTTGATCTAGACCCCGAAGATATGAACGTGCGTTTCTCACCTGTGAAAGTCTTGATAGGGAGCACACGGGAGGCCAAGATCTTCCTGGTTAGAGCACACCATCTGTATGACGGATATTTCTCCATTATGCTGCCCTATGTAAGCGGCACCCGTGTGAAAATGCTCCTGGGGGAGCACTACGAATGGTTGCAGATCTCAGACATACAACTTGTGAATGATGCAAGAAGCGTGAGTAAGAATGTGTCGAGCTCTCTCGATCTGGAAAAAATCAACCGGGAGGGAGAAATTTACCGGTGCCTGTCACAAGCAAGTGTCGCGACAATCCGTCCCGTTGATTTGCAACAGTGCAAAACGCCTCATTACTATCATATGATCTTTCGTCCATTGGTTTCCAGGGCATCTGATCCGCCGCGGAGACCAGGTGCCTCGCAATGAAGGAGGAAAATTCACGCCGCCTGCGCAGCGGTGGTTCACTGGCTCCGAGGGATTCGGAGGATAGCGATAGCAAGAACGTCCGGGGATCGATGAATCGATTGTGATGTGACGCCGGGCCGCTGGACTGATTCAACGTCTGAGGAGGTGGACGATGGCACGGGTCCGGCGACGGCATGTCTGCACGGCAGGGGGGCACGGTTCGGGGTGAAATATCGACAGCGATCCGTTGGATGGGAGAAAAAAGATCGGCGAGCGAGCGCCTGGCCTCCGGGGCGCCGACGCGGTTTAAGCCTCGATGCGTATGAGGCCTTCATTGTCGGGCTGATCGAAGAGCGTCGGGACATCACGCAGGTCCATATAGTGGTCGATGTCGCCGATGCTCAGGTCCATCAGGGCCTTCGACACCGCATCGTTCAAGTTGCCAGGCAAGGCAGTGTCGAGCCTCCCACAAGAACGCGTCGATGCTGGGCGGGACAAAGCCCCGCTCCTCGTGAAGCCAGGTCTCGTATTCGTTGCAGATCGTAAATCGCAGTGCGATCGGCGGCGCAGGTCGCTTTCGGGGCTGGTGGCCACTGCCCCTGCACAAGCCGAAGCAGCGCTTGAATGCGGCGCACGGAATCTGGTGCCAGCGCGGACCGGGACGTCGACCACGACGCTGCCGGAAGAGGGCGACCGACTCGCGCAGATATGGCTCCACTTGGGCTCGGTCACATCCGTGACCAGGATATTTCGCCGCGCAAGATGGTCGTGGAACCCGCGCGCATAAGCGCAATAGTTCAGTAGTTTCCTATCAGCACCGGGCTGCATTGTTGGCTGATCAGTACGGCTTTGAGCTCGGTAATCAGTTCGCTATCGGATTCGACATCAATGGCTCCTCCGCTGGTCAAACGACCGCAGAAATTCGCGGTAAATAATGCGGAGCAAATTCCCTCGACGAACGGCAGAATTGTGCGGATTTCAAGCGTTCCTTCACATTCCTGCGACCTCGGGATTAGTCAAGCGTCAGAAGATGGGATGGTTGCCGCCCTCCCCAGACGGCATCGCAATGTGCCAAGGTCGTGGTGTTCAACGCCACATGAAGGAGAGGACGGCAAATGAAAGATACTATGATCGGGGTGGACCTGGCAAAGAACGTTTTCCAGCTTCACGGCGCGACAATGACGGGGCATCTGAGATTCCGTAAGAAGCTGACGCGGTCACGGTTCCGGCAGTTCATGGCATGCCAGCCGCCTGCTGTGGTTGTGATGGAAGCATGCGGCAGCGCGAGCTACTGGGCTCGAGAAATGGTCAAGCTTGGCCACGAGGTGAAGCTGATCGCACCTCAATATGTGCGGCCCTTTGTCAAACGGCAGAAAAACGATGCTGCCGATGCTGAAGCAATCGTCGTTGCAGCACAGCGCCCGGAGATGCGTTTTGTACAGCCGAAGTCGGAAGATCAGCAGGCATGCGCTGTGTTGTTCCGAGGTCGGGAGCGCCTCCTCCATCAGCGCACCGAGCTTGTGAACGCTCTGCGTTCGGTGCTGTACGAATATGGTCACATCATTCCGAAAGGGATCGCCCATATCAAGCGGATTGAGACTATTCTGGAGGAGCCGAACAGTGACCTGCCTGCTCTGGTGCGCGAGGAATGCTTTGATCTGCTCGAACAGATTGCTGAAAAGACGGCCCGGATCGACGTCAAAACGGCAAAGGCCAAAGCCCTTTCCCTGGCGACCGATACAGCGCGGCGCCTGCAGACAATGCCTGGTGTCGGGCCCCAGACCGCGTTGGCGATCAGCGGCTTTGCTCCGCCGATGGAGAGCTTCAAACGCGGGCGGGACTTTGCGGCCTGGCTTGGGCTCGTGCCACGTCAATACACCTCCGGCGGCAAGGAGCGACTTGGACGCGTGTCGAAGGCTGGCCAGACCGATATCCGGTCTTTGTTGATCATCGGCGCCATGTCACGCCTGACAGTGCTGGCCCGCAAATCCATCGTCGAGGGTTCATGGCTGGCACGGATGCTGCGTCGCAAGCCGCTCATGCTGGTCGCGATCGCGCTTGCGAACAAGATGGCGCGGGCGATCTGGGCGATGATGACAAAGAAAGAGGATTATCGAAATCCGGCGCGAGTTGTGGCTGCATGACGCATATGCATCACCACACAAACTGGCGCCGGTGAAAAAGGTGTAGGAAGTCGATGACCTGAATGGGCACAATGATCGAAAAGATCCGGATTGGGAAAACCAGCCGTCGTTCCCGAGCTTGAAAGCTCTTGCAGAAGATTTGGACCCGATCCGCAGATCACCATACCGGCCCGCGGCTTCTTGAAAGGCCGCAACGACAGGCCTGAGAGAAGAACGCACTCGATCACCGGCACATCAGGTTGGAAGGCTTCTTGCATCAAGGGCGGCAACCAGAGAAGAACGACGCGGCCGATGCTGCGGCTCTTTGCGAGGCGTTGAGCCGGGCGACGATGCGTTTCGTGCCGGCACGCAGTGATCGTTATCTATGCACATTGATGATCCGTGGCGCTCGATCTGCGCTCAGCAAGGCGGCCGGCAAGCAGTATCCAAGGAGCCTCTGGCTCGGAAAGCTGCGGGCCGTGGCGGCATCCCAACGTTGCGGCCGTCGCGCTCGCCTCACCCGGCAATTGCGGCAGAATGGCAGGAGATGGCGAAACGGTCATTCCGACGCTTTCCAAACCTGATCTGTGGACCGGCTTGGCTCGGTCAATGTCTTGGGGGCCGATGAGGTGGAAGCGCGCGAAAATCCATCGGGGCTCGCGGCGACGATATATCAAGCCGCATCGAGAATCCGGATATACGTCAGATGGTGTCGTCTAGTCGCCGCTGGGACGTTAAGCATGTAATTGCGTCGAGACGACGCTGCCGGGTGCATGGTTGTCTTCGCGGTCGACATCAGTCGCCGCATGATGGAGCTCCGCGGACGAGCCTTCAATGTGGACGACGCACTTTGCTGAGACAGCGGTGCAACCCCATCAGCGGAATGGCTCGGCTCACGTCCCGGCAGGGACGTCTCAGGCGCTCAGATCCTGAACGCTATTCGCAAGATTTCATGCCTGTGGCGCCTGCATTTCGATCAAAGAACTCACCGGTCTTGAGCATCGAATGCATTATCATCGCCAGTTTGCGCGCCACAGCCACGGCAGCTCGTTTGAAGCCAACCCCCTCCCGGAGCTTGAGGCCCCACGTGCGCAAGCTGCTGTCGATCGAGCTGCGTGTCAGGATGACCGCCGCAGCCTCATAGAGAAGTCCCCGCAAATGTCGATCGCCGCGTCGGGATATATGGCCGTCATAATCGACTTCTCCCGATTGGTAGCGGCGAGTTGTCAGGCCGATCCAAGCGGCAACAGAGCGGGACTTCTTGAAGTTGCCCGGATCTTCAATGGCAGTGGCGAAAGAGGTTGCGGTGATGGCGCCATGCCGGGGATCGACATGAGTATGCGGCATGCTTGGCTTTGACGTGCATCTGCGACAAGCTGGCGCCCAAGCTCGGCGGCACGGATGCGAATGCTGCGCCAGGCTTCCAATATCGGTAGCACGACAGGAGCAATGATCGGATCTGTTTGGAAAGCTCGACGGTGATCCGGACCAGCCGGGTGCGTGCTGCCACGAGCGTGCGGGTCAACATACTGTAGAAGCCTTTCACGCGCACCTCGCGAAAGAACCCTGCTTCAGCAAGATGCGCCAAACCATCGGCGTCATTCGCATCCGTCTTGTTCGCCGCCATATCGAGAGCGGCTTTGGCATGGCGTGCATCGATGCAGATGGCTGGCAATCCCTCGGCGCGCAGCGCATGATAGAACCACACCGACAGCGGGCCGGTTTCGAACACGACGCGCTTTGCGGCCGGCGCCCGCTTGCGGACAAGCTCGGCAATGATCCTGGGATCAGATGCGCACTTCCCGCGCAAGATCCGTTCGCCTTCACGGCGGATCGACACTGCCGTCTCTTTCATCGACACGTCGAGACCGATATGTTCTTCCATGGCTGTTCTCCGTTGATGCTGGCCCGGCGTCCAGTCGTGAGCCCGTATTTCATCTTATCGGGGAACAGCCACCCTCCAAGGCTATGATCGGTTCCAGGGCGCGTCGCTCCCGCGATTACCCCATGTGGATGCCAGCCTCCCGGGCGGCATCGCAATGTACCGGGCGCCAGGATAAGCCGTGGAAAGTAACTGGTATGATCATGACGGTGCCATCCGGTCCGCGCTGGAGATACGAGATTTTCGGCGTATGGTGCGACCATCCGGGACAGGGGCACCGGGAGCACGCCAAGTGCGGGCAGGCCGATCCATTCGACGAGCTGCGAGCTCGCGTTAGTAGCTGGCCGCCCTGCGACCTGCCCGGTTGGGCCGAGAGCGCGGATCCGTAGGTGTCGCGCCGCCCGCCGCCTCGTCTTCGCCGCCTTGTCGCCCGGTCGTACGGCACCGCACGCGGGTGAAGAACGAGGTGCACGGCATCCTGCAAGCGCATCTGGCCGAAGTGCCCGCATACCGATCTGTTCAACAATAGCGGCCGGGCCTGGCTCGAGCGTCAGGTGCTCCCCGACGATGAGCGGGCCGCCATCGCTCGCCACATTCGCGAGATTGATCGCCTGGCCGAGGACTTGGCAGACCTTGATGTTGACATCGCCACGGAGGCGGTCGACGATCCGCAGGTCCGTCGGCTTCAAACGATCACCCGCGTGAATGCCATCGTGGCAACCGGTATCATCGCCGCCATCGGCGTCATCCGGCGGCTCAATGAGCCACAGAAACTGGTGAGCTACTTTGGCCTAAATCCGCGTGTCCGCCAATCCGGCCTTGGCACCGCTCAGTATGGACGTATCAGCAAACATGGCGTTCCAAAGCCCGTGCCATGCTGGTCGAGGCTGCCTGGGCGGCGACGAAGGCGTCCGGCCCACTCAGAGCCTTCTTCCTGCGCATCCGCAGCAAACGTGGCCATCAGGTCTCGCGGCGGTCGCCGTTGCCCGCAAGCTCGCCGTGCTGATCTGGCACTTGCTGACCAAGGAGCAGGACTCCTTCTGGGTCCGCCCTGCGCTGGTGGCGGCGAAGCAACGGCAACTCGCCCTCAAAGCCGGGCGCGCCGAGCGAGCGCAGTGTTGGGCGCCGCCGAGCGGCCTACGCCTACAATGTCAAGTAGTTGCGCAACCGGGAGAAGGCCGCGGCCGAAAATGCCGAGGTGCCTACGAGCTGATGGTCCGGCACTGGCGATCACGAGGGCCGAAGCGGCGCACGGACGCCACAAAGGAGGAGCGACTATAGGCTGCTTGGCGGCGCTCTCATCCTCTCGCGCCACTCTTCGCCACGTGGTCGTCCGTGCTGGGCGATCATAGCACAAAGAATGTGCCGTCACGACAATCGCCGACACGGCCTGCTCCAGCCTGGCTCCGGGCTCGACGCCGTCAAGGCATGGCCTCGAAGCGTCGTGACCTGCCGAACCGTCAGTACGACGGCCAGCCTTGACCGCGTCTCGATACGGGAGCCGATGGCGATGCGTCGGCCAGGACGAAGAAACGGACTCACCGGAACCGAACAAAGAAACGAATGAGCCAACATCAGACTTGTCGATGTCATCCGTCCAATGACGGCAATCGAATGCTGCAACGGATCGTTCAAACAAGTTTACAGAACCTTCACTGTCGCACATTGCTTACCATGGTAGATTGATCCTAGTCGGAGGTGGGCGAACCAGATTCCTGGCTTAGCTTCAATGGCCGCACGGCACGCAGCGCCGGTGCAAATAGTAAATGGAAACAAGAGCGTTCATGCGGAAAGTGCAATCCGCGTCAATGTGACATGCGCTGGTCCGACGATCTGTCCGGTTGCATACGACCTATAGCGCACTCCCTTTTATCGCATATCCGAAGGAAAACAGATGCCTCTCGAAGTTTCATTGATGTTCGGTGGGATTTCTACCGAGTATGACGCGTCGATTGCGACTTTAAATAATATCGTGTCATCATACGTATCGCTTCCCGAGAACGAACGACCATTTGTGGTGCGAAACTTTTATCACGTCAGCCGCGACGATGGGCTTGTTCGAACCTTTCCTTTTCACAGCGGCTTTACGGTTGATGAGCTTGGTTCCTTTATTTCAAATAACGCCTCCCTCTCTGGACGCACACTGCTCACCACTTTCGAAGCGATTGCATCATCTCGCAAAGAATACGTTGTGAATCTGTTGCACGGTCAATTTGGTGAAGACGGAGGCGTCCAGACCCTTGCGGCGCTCTCGGGCGTAAGAGGGACGTTCGGCGACCCGCACGTGGCTTCTCTAACAATGAATAAGTACGCAATGTCGTCGTTCGTTTCCTCGCTCCTACCCGATGAGCTAGTAAAAGTTCCAAAAACAACATTAATCAAACGTAACAGCGTTGCCGAGGCGGTCGAGATCGCGAAGTCATTCGACACCCCAATCGTTGTAAAGCCAAATTCACTGGGCTCCTCATTGTTCTCGGGGCTTTTTCGCAATCCTGGGAGTTCCGGAGCCGAGATTGAGGCTTTAGCGAAAATGATATTTAAATATGATAGTGCGGTCCTGCTCCAGGAGTTCATCCTGGGGGATGACTATACATGCGGTTGCTTGGTAAGCTCATCGGCGGTATTTCCGCTGCCGGCGGTAAAGATTGATACCGATATACAATTTTGTGGACGCGATCAAAAATACTCCAACCGTTTAACTACAAAGACCTTAGTCGAACTGGATAGTGAAATTTCGGAAAAGATACGCTGTGTCGCAAAGTCTATTGCTTCTTATTTGGATTTATACAACATGGCTAGATTCGACTTTAGAGTAACCAAGGAGTCAGAAATTTGGTTTCTAGAATGCAACTATATTCCCGGCCTAGCGAAGGATGGCACATTCGATATGATGCTTCACCGGCATGGAATGACCGTGGTAGGCTTGATTTCTTGGATTGCTGCAAACTCAACCCCATTTGTAAGACCAGACCATTACATTAATTACGAGAAACTTAATAGTTCCGACTAAGAGTCCTCTCTGATTGAAATCTTTGAAGTCGAGTTGCTCGTGCTCTTTTCCGGACCGCATCGTCCGCGGGTCACGCGCTTCTCTTCGCGGTCAGCGCTCGGGCTGCCGCATGACGGGTTCAGGAGAGCAAGGCGTCTCATCTGTGTCACGACCCTTGAAGGCTTTAGGCCCCAAGGCTCTGGACTCTCAACGAGATTGCCCTTCCCCATCGTCCACACACGGACGATCCGTCATCACCCTTGCGGGCGAAGGTTTGTATCTTGGCCCTCCAGCTGTTGTCTCACTTTATGCCGCCCGATGTACAGATAGGCGATCTCGTATTCGCCAAGGTCGCGCGTGGCGAATTCCTGGTAGTCCGCCCACAGCCGCTCGCCGATCTTGCTGACCGCGGTCTTCGATAGGAGCAGCCGCCCCGTCTCGTCGTGGAAGGCATCCTCGATGTCGCGCCCCGAAATACCGCGTGCCAGCAGTTCCACCGCCAGGTCCTCGAGCGCGTCCGTGCGTCCCTTCAGATGGTCGCGGATCTCGGAACGAAACGGCTCGTCGCGGCCCGCCACCTGCGGGGCCGAGTATTCCACAAAGCCTTCCGCCAGTGTTCTTGTCGCTTCGAAGCGACCAGATCGCGCCGCCGTACCTCAACTCCAGGAACTCCGGACAACGGCAGGTGCTGTGGAAGCTTCCGGTCTATGCTACGGTGAACGAGCAAGACAGCCCAAGCTGAACGAATGGGCCGAGCGCGGCGAAGTCACGTTGACTGAAGCCGCCGGCATGCTCAATCTGAGCCCTGCGGCGGTCCTTCGCCAGATTCGCGCCGCCATCATCCCTGCCCAGCAATATTGCATGGGCGCACCTTGGGTTATCAAACGAGGAAATACCGAAGAGTCGCATTTGATCGAGCGGATCAAGTCGTGCTCCAAGGCGCCGCTATCATCAGATTCGCATCAGAAGAGCCTTGTCTTTCAATAGCGTAGCGAGATGGGCATTATGAGGTGGGACCAGGCCCCATCACCGCACTCGCGTTCCGGGCCACGGTCGACCATCCCCGACCGATTCAGGCATAGAGAAATGTGCGCGCATCTCGGCCGAACCCCCGCGCGCTACCAGTCGGGCGAAACCGACATTCAAGGCAAGGTCGACGAACTCGCCCGTACAGCGCTTTACGAAGCGGCCCATACGCTGCTCGTGCGTAGCGAGAACTGGTCGAGCCTCAGAGCATGGGGAATGAACACAGCCAGGCGACGCGGCATGGCGCGCGCCCGGGTCGCGGTTGCGCGCAAACTCGCCCGTCGTCCTGCATCGTATGTGGAGTGACGCGACCGAGTTCCGCTATGGCAAACAACCGGTCTGCGCAGCGCGACGGCATTGCCGAACGCATCCGCCCCGGGCAGAAGCGCTAGCCGGTGCTGGCCACCTGGGTTTTTACGGCATCTGGCGCCAAAGTGCTTCTGCATCTGATGGCGGTTCCAAGGAGGACGCCGAGACGGTGAGCGCCTTCTTCCATGACAAGCGCGGCCGCGGGCTCGGCGATCCGCTGCTCGTCGTGTGCGACGGGGCAGCCGACATCATCAAGGCGATCGAGACCTGCTTTCCGCGCTCGGAGCGTCAGCGCTGCCTGGCGCACCGGGTGCAATCTCGCCGCCAAGGTGCCGGAAGACCGCTGGCCCGAGTTCAAGGCCCACGCCACCGCTGCCTATCAGGCTCCTCGCGCGCCATTGCCCGCGATCTCGCCGCGGAGCTGGTCAGGGATTATGAGATCGAGCTGCCGAGCGCGGTCGCCTGCTTCATGGACGACTTCGAAGCGGCAATCGCGCATCTGAGAATGCCGATCACTCACCGCCGCGCCATCAGGACCACCAATCTTGTGGAACGTCTGTTCTTCGAGGAGCGGCGCAGGCTAAAGATCATTCCCAATGCCTTCGGCGAGAAGCCCGTTCTCAAGCTCATGTTCGGCCGCCATGATCCGAGCTGCCGAGCGGTGGCGGGCGATCAGCTTGCGCATAACCGTGACTATAGCGATTTTGGCTGGTTTGCCCGATGCAATGAGGTGCTGATACTTTTCCCTGAGGTCAGGGTTAAAACGGGCAGCGACGAGAGCGGGCATGTAGAGTGCGCGTCTAACGTTGGCCCTTCCTGCGTATTCCGATGCACCGATTCCGATTTAAAGCCGGCCAGTCACTCCGATTTCATTCCGGCCGCCATTCCAATTTGAAGGCGGCCATTTTTCGGACCGATCCTGAGTCTCGTTGATGTTTGGGTTGGGTTTTGTTTCAGGTCAAGCTCGGTGTTTTCGGGGACGATCGGCGGGCGCTGTTTTCGCATGCTTTCACCGGTGAGATCGATGCGATAGGCGTTGTGAACGAGGCGATCCAGGATGGCGTCGGCCAAAGTTGGGTTTGCAATAATCTCCCACCAGCGATCCACGGGCACCTGACTTGTGACGATGGTTGAGCGTTGGTCGTCATTGAGTTTTTCCGGTCCCCAGCCATCAAGGATCAGCAGGTCGGTTCTGGCAAGAGATTTGAGGATCCTGCCGTATCGCCCGTCGCCTTTTGCGAGCGCAAGGGCGGCGAACAGCCTGGGAACCCGGTGGTAGGCGACTGAGAAGTCTTCGCGGCAGGCCTGGTGGCCGAGAGCGCAGGCAAGCCAGCTTTTGCCGACGCCGGCTGGCCCGGTGACAAGAAGACCGTGATGCTTTCTGATCCAGTCGCAGCCGGCAAGCGCCATGAACAAATTGCGGTCGAGGCCGCGTGCGGTGCGGAAGTCGGAAGCCATTCGCCGTGCTCGAGGCCGCGCACTTCGGACTGTGCGTCGAGTTCCTAGAAAGCGGTTGCCATGCCGAAAAGGCCGAGCTCTCGCAGCAGTTCAGGCCACCGATCTCGACAGCGCGGGCTGACACGGCTTCGGCCCGATTGCGATCGATGTCGCGAAACAGACGTAGGATGCCCGGACATGTTCGAAAGCCCTGCTCGGGATGCGGACGGTTGGCGAGAATTGCGATGACCAGACCTTCGGTCTGCGGCCCGATCGACGTGGCCCAGCGCCGAAAGCGCTCCGGCGTCCATTCGGCATAGCGCCGGTGGGAACTGGGCATGTGATCCGGATCGGTTCCATGGCGAGGACCTCCATAGCGGCGCTGATGCACCGCGACGCGCTTGCCGCGGTGGAAGATCTCGATGGTGCGCGCCGTTGCTCTCAGATCGACCTGCTGACGAATGAGGCTGTGGGGCACGGAATAAAAGAAGGTCTTGAACTCGACATGATAATCCGTCGAGACGCGGGCCAAACGCCATTCGGCAAACTCGTAATCCTCCAGTGGAAGACTGGCCAAAGCGGGCGCTCGACGGTCTCGAAGAGCTGTCGGCGACTGACGCCCAGCCGGCGCATGACGTGGTCGTTGATGCGATCGAGCGCCTGGCGAATTGCGGCATTGGCCTCAGCCAGCGAGAAGAAAGTCTGGTTGCGCAGGCGCCCCAGAATGCAGGACTGGGCGAAACGCACTCCATTCTCCACTTTCGATTTATCCCGAGGCTTTCTTGGCCGTGCCGGAAGAACGCCGACGCCATAGTGGGAAGCCATCATGCCGTAGCTGCGGTTGATCTCGGGATCGTAGAAACTGGCGCGACTGACGCCCGACTTCAGATTGTCGGGAACGACGAGTCTGGGAACGCCGTGAAAAAAACGAAACATCCGGACATGCGAGCCAATCCAGTCGGGGAGCGTTTGCGTCCAGGTGGCCTCGGCAAAGGTGTAGCTGGACGCACCCAGCACCGCCACGAAGATCTCCGCCTCGCGGATCTCACCGGTCTTGCGATCGACAATCGGAATTCTTCTTGCCGGAATAATCCACGAAGACCTTGTCGCCGGCCGCATGCTCCTGGCGCATCGTCGGCGACAGTCGCTGCTTAAATCCCCGTAGAAGTTCACAAAAGCGACTGTAGCCATAACCGTTGGGATGCGACCCTCGATACTCCTCCCACAGGATGAGCAAGGTGACGCCGGGCTTCTTGAGCTCGACCGCAAGATCGGCCCAGTTCGGTTCCGTGCGTCGTCGCGTGCCCTGTTTGACGCCGCTGCGACTGAAGAGCTTGTGCTCAAGCGCATCGTCGGTCAGCTCGCCCGGCAAGGGCCAGCTCAATCCAACCGCGGCTGCACGCTGCAAACTATCCTGCACCGTACTGCGCGCTATCCCCAATACGACCGCAATCTCGCGGGAGCTCGTCCCGCTTCCGGCAAGCCGCAGCATCTGTCTCAATTGTCTCATGGTCAGCCTTCTCTTTGCCGGCATCAAAATGTCCCCGTTCATGGCGAGGTGATTGATGCCAAAGTTGCTGACCCAGGAGGTAATCTTCAGTTCCGAAAACTGGCCGGCTTTTGATTGGAATGGTGGCCGGCTTCACGTCGGAATCCGCAGCCCTTCCACCCTTGATGAAGCTTCTGCCTTTCCATTGCCCTGATTGGCGGGCGACGGGAGCGAGTCCTGCCAGGGATGCGGCCTGTTTGTTGTCAAGTGATCCAAGCTCTGGCATTATGGCGACCAACTGGTTGGCAGTGCGTGGGCCGAGGCCAGCTATGCTGGAGATAATTTCATGCCGGCGGGCAAGTTGCGGATCGGCCGCAATGCTTGCTGCGAGCTCGGCATCGAGAGCGATTATATGCTGATCGATCTGATTGAGGCGTAGTTTGTGCTGACGCTTTAGAAGCGGAATCGTCAGGTTTTTCTCCTGGTTTTTAAGCGCGGTTCTGTCGCGCATCAGACCATCGCGGGCGCTGATAAGTTCGGCCAGCCTTGCCTGTCCGCGGTTTATAGCCGGGCGCACGGGCGGCTGCATTGTGCTAGCCATGCGGGCAGCATCACTGCATCGATCCGGTCGGTCTTGGCCAAGGTTCCAGCTGCTTGAGCAAAGCGTCGCGCACGAGCGGGGTTGAGCTTGACGCAAGGCAGATCAGCCAGAGCTTGCTCAAGTTCCCGGTGGTAAGCACCAGTCGCCTCATATGCCACGCGTTCGACTGAACATCGCCCGAGCCATGCAATTAAGGCTTTATGGCCGCTGGCAGTATTGGCAAACTGCTGGTTGCTGCCTGCAGGATAGGCATGAGCATCGAGTGTTGCTTTTGAGATATCGATGCCGATGGTTCGTGGTAGGGTATCGCTCATCTTTCCGCTGTCCTATTCTTGTGATCCGGCCCAAACGCCCCGGTTTCCGTTCAGGCCTGATGGAAAAGAAAGGGGTGATCACACCAATCGACGGTCCTCAACGACCTAGACAACTCCGATCCATCCCCTCCCGCCCGATCTGGGATGGCCATCCCAGATCGGGCAATCTCTTATTGGACCAAATGGCCTGGAAAGTCATAAGACAAGACAACTTCATCAGTTTGGGAATTGGTTCAATGGCTGATTCTGCGCATCAAAAGACTGCCCACGGCGACGGGGATCATGGCTTCGGAGACGTCCTGATTATACGCGCCGCATACGCCGCAAGCCGTCGATGAAAGGCCTGTGTCTGGCACCTCGATGAAGTCCTGGCGCGCATCCTCACGCGCCGCATTTCAAACTACGTGACAACGCGCTCGTTGCACCCACTTGCACTCAGCGACACACGCGATATGTCCGGTGGTGTGGGAGGGGCACCGCCGCAAAGCGGCTCCTACCGATCAATATCGGATTTCCGACGATGTCAGATTTCCGACAGAATGGTGATCCGCTAACTCATTGGTTTAATAACATTCCTTTTACGGCACGGTCTATGCATCCGGATCTTCGAACGCATCAGCGAGACGTCGTCCTATGATCACGCTCATCGAAAAGTTTGCGACAGATCCCTCGGGGGAAGCATCCGATTACCCACATCGTCGGCTTGATCCAATGGAGATGCCGAAGGCGATGTCGTGCAAGCGGGTCATGCCGCGCCAGACGACCATGTTGCCGGGAGGCGGATCATGTTTGCGGGCGAGATAGCCGCCAAGCATGGCGATTTGCAGCAGGTAAGCGGCGAACGTGGGCCGTTGAAGGCGTGGTCGCGTTCGGGACGCGTCGATCGGGTTGAGCGCAGTGATCTCGGCGAAGGTGAGAACGCTGTCGGGTGCGGCGTCTGGCTTGGCGCGCGCCGACATCGTGACGAAGAATATGCGCCAGTTGACCACCGCGATGAGGGCGAGGAAGTTCGCCAGCCTCTCGGCGGTCTCGAGCCTCGCCTCCTCAGCACGGCAGCAGGACTGCATGACCTTATGGAACAGCTCCGCTTCCAGCGCAGGGCATGCCAGCCGAGCTTCTGGGCACTTTCGAGCTCACAACTACCAAGATAGATAGCTGCACCGAGATACAACTCTTCGTTCCACCTGATGTACCTACTTCCAGAGAAGGATCCTGAAAATGATAGTTCGTAAGCTAGCGGATATTGAAGGCACCGACCGTGATGTTGCCTGGGGCCACGGGAGGAGCCGTCGTTTCCTGATCAAAGCCGACGGCGTTCCATATTCCTTGACTGACACGATCGTGGAGGCTGGGACCTCGTCACTCCTGCAATATCGCAATCACGTCGAGGCCTGCTACTGTATCGCCGGCAAGGGTCACGTTCGCGATGCCATCACTGGAAAGGAGCATGTCATTGTCCCAGGAACGATGTACGCCTTAGACAAACACGACGCCCACTATTTGGTCGCCCACGAGGAAGAGCTCCGTCTGGTCTGCGTTTTCCTTCCCGGTCTCAATGGCGACGAGGCCCACGACCTCGCGTCCAACGAACTCTCGTCGGCCTACTGATCGCAGAAGCACGCTGACCGGAAACTTTCCCGAATGAAACCTCTCTCCTAGCCTAGGCGGTGTGGACTCTTAGGATTCCTTTTTTGATCGCAGCGTGATCATGGGGTGGCCCGCCCCTCTCTGGAGCGATCCGTTTAGGATTGCTCTGTATTGAACGAGAGAGCAACGGACCGAGGAAGCAGAGGCGGGCCATACGTTCAAGACTGCTTTTTGGAGGGGCAGCCTTGGGTGTGATGGAGCGGTTGGTATTGAATGACGCTGCGTGGGAGCGTGGGAGTCGGAGGGCACCGCTGATCATCGGGCGCCCTGATCAGAAGGGATCGACGGGCTGGGATAACAGGAAATTCGTCCAGGCGGGTGCTATGGATTGTCCGAACAGGCTCCCCTGGCGCGATCTTCCCGATGTATTCGGCGATTGGAACAGCGTCTTCCGCCGCTTCAGTCGATGGAGCAAGCAAGGGGGTTTGGTGGCGCATCTTCGAGGCGATGTCGGATGACCCGGACTTCGAATATTTCATCATCGATTCCACCATCGTGCGAGCCCACCAATATGCGGCTGGCGCCAAAAAAAGGGTTCCGAAGATCAAGCCCTGTCGCTCTCGCGGCGTGAGCACCAAGATACAGATGTCCGTTCGCGGCTTGGGATGCCCTGTGCGGTTCACGATTACCCCAGGTCAAAAGGGCGATGCGCCACAAACCGTCGCCTTGATTGAAGGACTGCCCGCCGAAGTGGCCATGGCCGACACCGCCTATGACGCCGATTATCTTATCTACGCCAAGCCATCGCCGCCAGGGATGCGATCGCGGTTATACGCAACAACCCGCCGCGCTCGCTCAAATCCGCTCGACAAGCACCTCTACGCACAGCGGCATCTCGTCAAATGTTGCTTCTCCAAGCTCAAGCAGTTCCGCCGGGTCGCAACCCGCTTCGAGAAACCGCCCGTACTACCGCGCAGTTGTCACTCTCGCGGCTACCGTCCTATGGCCCAGGTAAATGTCCACGAAGCCTAGCATTACAGTTGGTGCGCCGGGAGACCGGCAAGGAGTAGACGGTGGAAGTCCGTTACGATGAAGGAATAACGAGCCACATCGGCCCCGAGCCGTGCGCAGGCATTCCGTGAGGGAGGTCGGCGAAGCGTCGGCAGGGGAGCGTGTAGGCCAGCCATTGAGCCGCGAAAGAGTGTTTTTCCGGGCGCCGACTCCGTCAACTGGGTGGAAGGCGAAATGGGCAGGCGCGCAAGCGCGAGTGTCTGTCCGGCCCGGCGTGGTCGGAGACCCTGGCATGTGCAGACGCTCCTTGTACGGGAACCGGGAGATCTCTGGATTGGCCATACACCCCAAGACTAATGGGTTGTCTAATCGCCGCTGGGACGTTAAGCATGTAATTGCGTCGAGACGACGCTGCCGGGTGCATGGTTGTCTTCGCGGTCGACATCAGTCGCCGCATGATGGAGCTCCGCGGACGAGCCTTCAATGTGGACGACGCACTTTGCTGAGACAGCGGTGCAACCCCATCAGCGGAATGGCTCGGCTCACGTCCCGGCAGGGACGTCTCAGGCGCTCAGATCCTGAACGCTATTCGCAAGATTTCATGCCTGTGGCGCCTGCATTTCGATCAAAGAACTCACCGGTCTTGAGCATCGAATGCATTATCATCGCCAGTTTGCGCGCCACAGCCACGGCAGCTCGTTTGAAGCCAACCCCCTCCCGGAGCTTGAGGCCCCACGTGCGCAAGCTGCTGTCGATCGAGCTGCGTGTCAGGATGACCGCCGCAGCCTCATAGAGAAGTCCCCGCAAATGTCGATCGCCGCGTCGGGATATATGGCCGTCATAATCGACTTCTCCCGATTGGTAGCGGCGAGTTGTCAGGCCGATCCAAGCGGCAACAGAGCGGGACTTCTTGAAGTTGCCCGGATCTTCAATGGCAGTGGCGAAAGAGGTTGCGGTGATGGCGCCATGCCGGGGATCGACATGAGTATGCGGCATGCTTGGCTTTGACGTGCATCTGCGACAAGCTGGCGCCCAAGCTCGGCGGCACGGATGCGAATGCTGCGCCAGGCTTCCAATATCGGTAGCACGACAGGAGCAATGATCGGATCTGTTTGGAAAGCTCGACGGTGATCCGGACCAGCCGGGTGCGTGCTGCCACGAGCGTGCGGGTCAACATACTGTAGAAGCCTTTCACGCGCACCTCGCGAAAGAACCCTGCTTCAGCAAGATGCGCCAAACCATCGGCGTCATTCGCATCCGTCTTGTTCGCCGCCATATCGAGAGCGGCTTTGGCATGGCGTGCATCGATGCAGATGGCTGGCAATCCCTCGGCGCGCAGCGCATGATAGAACCACACCGACAGCGGGCCGGTTTCGAACACGACGCGCTTTGCGGCCGGCGCCCGCTTGCGGACAAGCTCGGCAATGATCCTGGGATCAGATGCGCACTTCCCGCGCAAGATCCGTTCGCCTTCACGGCGGATCGACACTGCCGTCTCTTTCATCGACACGTCGAGACCGATATGTTCTTCCATGGCTGTTCTCCGTTGATGCTGGCCCGGCGTCCAGTCGTGAGCCCGTATTTCATCTTATCGGGGAACAGCCACCCTCCAAGGCTATGATCGGTTCCAGGGCGCGTCGCTCCCGCGATTACCCCATGTGGGATGGTCCGCAACGGGAAGGTGAGGAGCCGTAGCCGTTGATGCACGATCCAGAGAAGTCTGACTCCGGCATAGTAGCTGTGAAACGAACGAAAAAAGCTGGGCACCGGCAGCGGAGCCGGTGGAGCCAAGGCTGGGGACCAAGGGGAACGCGGAACAGCAGCACATGCACCGGACCCAGAGCCGGGCTCGCATGGTTCAACGGGGAGCGTACCGCCCGCAACCGTCGCGCCGGACGTTTATTCTGAAGGCGGATGGAAAGCAGCGGCCGCTGGCGATTGCAGCCCTGTAAGACAAGGTCGTCCAAGGGCAACGGTCATGGTGCTCAATGCCATCTATGAAGGTGACTTCTGCGGTTTCTCCTACGGGTTTCGGCCCGGACGAGGACCACATGGTGGTTGGACGCTCTGTGCGTGGCGATCGATAAGCGGAAGGTGAACTGGATTTTGGACGCCGACATCCAGAACTTTTTCGGGAGCGTCAGCCAGGATTGGCTCGTACGCTTCCTGGAACACAGGATCGGCGACAAGCGCATCATCCGCCTGATCCGGAATGGCTGAAGGCGGGCATCCCTCGAAGACGGGATCGTGACGGTGGATGACAGGGGTACGGGTCAAGGCTCGGTGATTTCGCCGCTTCTTGGCAACGTTACCTGCACTACGTCCTCGACTTGTGGGCCCAGCGCTGGCGACAGCGCGAGGCCACCGGCGACATGATCATCGTGCGCGATGCCGATGATGTGATCGTCGGCTTCGAGCATGAGGGCGACGCTCGTCGTTTCCTCGATGCGATGCGTGCGAAACTTGAGGAGTTCATGCTGTTGCTTCATCCGGACAAGACCCGCCTGATTGAGTTTGGCCGCCATGCAGCGGCAATCGCAAGCGGCGCGGGCTCGGCAAACCGGAAACCTTCGCGTTTCTAGGCTTCACTTTCATCTGCGGCAGGTCTCGCCGGGGCAGATTCCTGCTCGTGCGGAAGACCCGGCGAGACCGCATGCAGACGAAGCTCCGAAACATAAAGGAGGAGCTACGGCGCCGAATGCATTGGCCGATCCCTGAGCAGGGGAGATGGTTGAGGCAAGTTGTTACCGGCCACTTCGCCTATTTTGCCGTGCCGACAAATGGCCGCGCTTTACAGGCGTTCCGATCATGTGACCGATCTCTGGCGGCGTACGCTCAGGCGTCGCAGTCAGCGCAACAGGACAACCTGGACGAGGATCACAAGGTTGGCCGGGGACTGGCTCCCACAAGCCAAAATCCTTCATCCATGGCCAAACCAGCGCTTTGCCGTCAGGCACCCGAGGTAGGAGCCGAGTGCCCGAATTGGGCTCGCTCGGATCTGCGCGGGGGGCGTCGTGCGGGGTGGCGCGTCAATACACCGGATCGGCCGGCAAGATCACCAATTGCCAGATCGGCCGTCTTTGCGTGCTATGTGTCGCGCCGCGGCCACGCCTTCATCGACCGAGCGCTCTATCTTCCGAAGGCCTGGACGGATGATCGGGATCGTACGGCCAGGGCCCATGTGCCTGACGATGTCGGCTTTGCCACCAGGCCGGCACTGGCGCTCACCATGATTGAACGTGGCATCGCGTCGAATGTGCCATTTTCCTAGACGTTATGACCGTGGTCTGCGGGGTGGCCCGCCCTTAGACTTTGCAGCTGTAAGCAAAACGGGGATTGCTCGGGAATGCCGAGCCGAGCCCTCGCAAAGGAAGGACGGGCACATGAACGAGGATAAGGTTTTTTTCGTCGGTGTCGACGTGTCGAAGGCCAAGCATGCGATTTGCAATTGCCGAGTGCGGACGCAATGGACAGGTCCGCTATTTCGGCGAGATCGAGGCGACACCGGCGGCGGTGGAGCGATTCGTGCGCAAGCTGGAGAAAAAGTCTCGCCGCTTGCATTTTGCTACGAAGCCGGCCCCACCGGTTACGGTTTTTATCGCCAGATCGTCGATCTCGGCCACCGCTGCGATGTTGTTGCGCCCTCGCTGATCCCCAAGCGTGCGGGCGAGCGTGTCAAGACGAACCGGCGCGATGCGGTGAGCCTGGCGCGGCTGCTGCGGGCCGGCGAGTTGAAGGGAATATGGGTTCCAGATGCGGTGCATGAAGCAGTGCGAGACCTGGTGCGTGTTCGTTGCGCGGCGAGCGAGGATCTCCGCAAGAAGCGCCAGCAGCTCCTCTCATTCCTGCTTCGCCATGGTCGGATACTACCGGCCGCAGGAACTGGAGCCCGGCGCATGCCCGCTGGCTGGCGGCGCAAAAGTTCGACCATCCGGCTCAGCAGATCGTGTTCCAGGACCAGGTCGATGTGATTGCCGATGCACATGACCGGTTGGATCGGCTGGATGAGCAGCTTGTCGAACTCGTGCCGAACTGGTCGATGGCGCCGGTGGTGGCGGCCTATCAGGCGCTTCGTGGTGTTTCCTTCATCGTTGCAGTCACCTTTGTCAGCGAAGTCGGCGACGTCCGCCGCTTCGACAATCCGCGGCAATTGATGGCCTTTCTCGGCCTCGTACCCTCGGAGCGGTCAACCGGCGACACGGTAAAGCGTGGCAGCCTGACGCTTGCCGGCAATCGCCGCGCCCGCCGCATCTTGGTGGAGGGTGCCTGGAGCTATCGCTATCCCGCCAGGGTCACGGAGCCCATTCGCGTCCGGCTCGAAGGGTTGCCAAAGTCAGTGCGGGAGATCGCCTGGAAGGCGCAGACACGGCTTTGTGCGCGCTACCGCCGCATGACGGCTGCCGGCATGCGCATTTCGCTGATTGTGAGCAGCCATTTCACGCGATGGTGAGCGCTCATTTCATTTGATCGTGAGCAGGTATTTCACGCGATCATGAGCGGCCGCTTCGACGTCCCTGTTCATTGATTCAGGTGTTTGCGGCTGCGTCAAGAGCGTGAGCGCGGGCGTTGTGTTTTCGCATGCTATCGCCCTCGAGGGTTATGCGGTGGGCGTTCACATGGGGGATTAGGTGTCAAGTCGATTGAAGCAAAGTCGATCTCCTTCATTGCATACGGTTCCAGGCTTGGGCCCAAACTACTGACACGGCTCGCTTTGCCGAGCCTGATCCAACTCACATTCGGTCGCCGTTTATTCCGGTCGCACCAATATCCCGCGTTCGGCGGGCTGAGCCCAGGATGACGAGACCATTCTGTGAAAACGGCATTTTTGCCAAACGCTCACTCGGTCGTCACCTGGATCCGCCAGGGTTCATGAGGCCCCGGAAGATTTCAGAAAGATGAAGTGGTGGACGTGTTATGCGTTTTTCATAACGGCACCTTCGATCACGACCCCAGAGGTCACGTACTTCCACAGGGCGACCAGCAGCTTGCGCGCCAGCGCAACGATGGTCGTTTTCTTCATGCGCCCACCGTTGCATTTAACGCGTGCCTTGAACCATTTTGCTAATGCCGAGTCCGGTTGGTGCCGCAACCATAGCCAAGCAGTTGGATCAGCGTTGTTCGCAATCTTGGATTGCCCGCCTTTGATACGCCTTGCTCCCGGTCGATCGAGCCGCTTTGCCAGGGCGTCGGCGCGAGGCCCGCATAGGCGGCAACTTGACGGCGGTTGACAAAATGCCGGAACAGCCCCTCCGACCAAAGGGTGTTGGCGAATTCCGCACCGAGTCCTTTGATCTCAAGCAGCATCGTGACCGGCGCAGGCTTCGTGCTGTCAGCAGTCTGCGCCGCGATGAGCGCATCGCGTTCATCCTCGATGATCTTGATCTGATTGATGACCAGTTCCAACCGGTCCAGCTCCCGGCTAATCTGGGCCTTCATATGCCGTGGCAGTGTATGTCCATCTCCCGTCCGCAACTCTTCGAGTCGTTGGCGGCGATTTTTTGTAAACTGGTTCGTAGTCGGTGATGCCTTGCGAGAACAGCAGGCTCTTGACGCGATTGACATGCGCGACGCGCTCGACCATCAGCGCCTTGCGTTCCCGGCCAATTCGCCGCCGGTCCTCATCTTCACCGGATATCGTTCCCACCATTGAGCATACGCGCGGCTCTCCTCTTAAAGGCCAGCAAGACGCGCAGTAGCGCCTCGCCATCGATGCGATCAGTTTTCACACGCCGATGACGACGTGGCGTGGCGATCGACGCCGGGTCCACAACGTGGCTCTCGATGCCCTCTTTCACGAGAGCCCGGTGTATCCAGAAGCCATCGAGACCAGCCTCCTGGATCGTAATGATCGGATAGCTCTGCCCGGTCTTGGCGCGGCTTCTCTCCCGCAGCTTCGAAAACAGATCAAACAGCCCGGCAATGTTGCCGGCTGTTATGGGATACTTCGACATCTTCTCGCCGTTCCCCGGCAACACCGCTGTAATCAGCCAGGTTGAACGGGACAGTTCCATCGAAACGAAAATTGCCGCAAGATTGATCTGGATGGCGGCAGCGGGTCTTTCGGTCTTGAGCATCGGGGCCTCAGAATGAATGGTTGGTCGTACGGCCAATCATTCTGCAAAACGCTGGCCGGCATCCATACCCATGGATCTGTGAACGATACGGTCCAGCATCGCATCACCGAGCGTGGGAGCGCGGCCATGGCGATCATCGAGGATTTCCAGGAGGTCGCGGCGCTCGGCGGCGTTGAGGACCGACAGGCCCCAGTCGTCGAGGATGAGCAGTTGAACGCGCCCGAGCGTTTTGAGCAGGCGGCCATAGCGCCCGTCGCCGCGCGCCAGCGCGAGCGCCTCGAAGAGGCGCGGGACGCGATGATAGAGCACCGAGCGATTGTCGCGGCAGGCTTTGTGGCCGAGCGCGCAGGCGATCCAAGTCTTGGCCAGGCCGGTTGCGCCGGTGACCAGGAGTTTCTCGCCGCGGTCGATCCAGTCGCCGTTGACGAGTCTGGCGAAGACAGCGCGGTCGATGCCGCGCGGGGTGCGCAAATCGACATCTTCCACGCATGCGCTCTGGCGCAGCGCAGCGAATTTGAGGCGCGTCGTGAGCCGTTTGGTGTCGCGCTCGGCGGCTTCGCGATCGACAAGCAGCCCGATGCGTTCCTCGAATGACAGGGCATCGAGATCCGGTGATCGTCGTTGCTCCTCGAAGGCTTTGGCCATTTCGGTCAGGCCGAGTGCGACCAGTCGTTCATGGGTGGGATGGGTGAGCATTGGGTTCTCCCTGGTTCAGTGGAAATAGCCCTGACCGCGAATGTTGCCGTGGCGCAGGGATTGGTGATCGGGCGTCTCGTCGAGGAAGCTGCGATCAAGGCCGTTCTTGAGGATCGAACGGATCGAGGCGACGGAGCGTGCCTTGATGAGGATGCCGCGTTGGCAGGCTGCATCGACGCGCGCGTTGCCGTAACTCTTGGTCAGCGCCAGAATGCCGAGACAGGTGCGAAAGCCCTGCTCGGGATGCGGCCGGTCAGCGATGACGGCCTCGAAGAAGGCGGCCGTGGAAGGACCGATCTTCTCGCCGGCGGCGATCAGACCTCCCGGCGTCCACTTGCCGTAGCGGCGATGCGCGCTCGGCATGTGATCGGCAACGGTCGTATGGCCGCGCCGGTTGGGCGCGCGGGCGTGGCTGGCGATCCGCTGGGCGATCGAAGACAGCTTCGAGACCGCCAAGAACGAACTCGGTCTGACCACAACGAGACCCGCTCCTGGCTGGCATCGCCATGTCTCGCTGGTCATGCTCGCTTTCGCCATTGTGGCCGTCATTCGCCATCGCGCCAGTGCCATGCCGCCCGCAAAAACGATGCGGCCCTCAAGGCGCAAGACCGGCACTGATCCGTTTGGTCGATCCAGGAAATCCGCCGCATCGCCACCCGCCTCGCACGGGCGCGCATCGAACCTTCATACCTCATCGCCTGGTCGCTCTGGCGACGAGCACATCAGGCCGCTGCACGACGAGCACACACTATAGCCTACGCGGCGGTGACGATTTAACAATCTGACCATAGGACGATAGCCGCGCGAAGCCCATGAAATTGGCGAGCAGCCTGTCGTACCGTGTTTTGACCAGCCTGAGCTGCCTGAGCTTGCTGAAGAAGCGCTCGATGCGAATGCGCTCGTTCTAAAAATCGCGGCCGTAGCGTCGCGGGACGTTGCGGTTGCCGCTCGGGATGACGACCTCGGCGCGACGATCGCAATACGCACCCTTGTCATGCGCGTTGTTCCTCCATCCGAATAATTCTCCAGGAACCGAGTTCTACGAGGTGTCCTCGCTGACGAAACTAATCTAATTCCTGACCAGGGAACATTACCGCAGCGGCAGCGGATCCCCATGCCATGGCTGGTTGGGTCTTGAACAACGGTCCAAAGTTCCAGAGGATAATGTAGCGGAGCCGGGTTCACCACGGCATGCCAGTTGAACGCACGGCGTCAACGCGCAGGGTCTGGACGAAGCCCTGCGACACGTGCTGTCGGCTTGTCGGGTTGCCGACACATATTCAATCACCAACTGCGCCATACACTAAGTTGCTGAAAAGCATACGTTAAAAATTTCCCTTCAGACAGTTCAGCAAGGGGCATGAGTTTTGCACGGTTTCTTGCGAGGCGATCGTAGCTGCCCTGCGGCAAGGCAGCAAAGATGTTGCAGGAGTTCGGCAAGGGAAGTTGGCCCTTGCTGTATTGTTCGGCACGACGGCACGACAAGGACTCTGAATACGGTTGTGAGAAGAACAGTCAGCGGCTCAGCGGTCGTGTGGAACGTTATTGGAGGCAGCGAGGTGCAACAGGAAGCTACAGAATTTGCACTGAATTCATCGCAGGAGCGAATGTGCTTCTTGGATGCGATTGATCCGCAGCGCAAGGATCTCAACATATGCTGCGCAATAGAAATGACGACCCGATTGTCGACCCGGCAGCTGCATGAAACCCTGATACCCATTCTGTCACAGCACGTCTTCCTAAATACGCGGCTTGTCCGCCGTGATGGGCGTTATGTTTGGCTTCATCCAGTAGGAGAGGGCTGCCTAAAAGAGGTTGTTCTATCCGAGAGAGCCTGCTCATCGGTGCAGCAACTTTCTGCTCTGTATCAGGAGTTTATAAGCCAGCCTTCTGGACTGATGGTTCGCTGCCCGTGGCGGGTCCAACTTGTTCAGTGCGAAAGCAAGAGCTATCTTTTCTGCCTGTTTCATCACATCATCTGCGACGGGGAACGATCACTACTTTTATTGCTGCAAAGCCTGTCGGGCCAAACCAAGATTGAGAGGGACCGCGGCACGCTGGTCGGAGTCCCTTTGGCAGAGCCACCGACGAAAGTCGATTGGGAAGCGGTGTCGCGCCTCGCTGATGACGTCGACGATCTGGGCGATCTGCGCGCTAGGTTCCACCACATTGGCACGCCGCGACCGACTTTGAGTGAGTTTGTCATTGCGCCAGATGAGCGGATTTGGGGCCATCACGAAACTGAAGCGTGTCTTCTGTCCGCATTGCAATTCGCGACCGCAAATCTGTTGAACAACGAGCAGATTATCGTTGCTATTCCTCAGGATTGCGTTCCCGACAGCTGCCCGGAATTCGGCTATTTCGGAAGTCCAGGATTGGCACTGATACCGCCATTGATTGAAGGCAGCTGTTTTGGGACAGGTTTGGGCCAAGTGCCGCAATGGGCACTGGCGCAGGTGGAACTCTCAACCCGCATCGGGCACGTTCCGTACCAGGAGATCGCCGCCTCGCCTGGTTTTGCGGAATTGGGCCAAGCTGACAATCTGTTCGATGTTCTCTTGGTGCGGCGTCGGATTTTCGGCTTTTCCAGCCCGTCGATCGCACGAGTCTTCGAACCGGCACCATCCCTCACGCCGTACCTGATGGTCGCCAATCATTGGCATGACGCTTCCGGACGGCTGATTTGCCGGCTAGAGGCTGCCAACGGTCTGATGAACCAGAGTTCGCTCGATTATCTGGCAGGCCGCATGAAAGCCTACCTGCTACCAAACCGGCCCATTGCAGCCCGCCCGAAGGACCCGATTGACTTCACCGGGACTCCCGCGGCTGTGACGCCATTTTTTCTGGCCGCATTGCGCCAGCAAGCCGATCGCAATCCAGAGCGTGAGGCGATACAAGGTCAACGTGACAGCTATTCCTACCTGTCACTAATCCGCATTGCGGATCAATTGGCCAGCCATATTCAGAGACGGATCGGTGAGGGCAATCCGACGGTCGCTTATGCCGGTCCGCGCGAGGCTAAGGAAATCACGGCTCTTGTCGGGGTGAATATGGCAGGCGGGTGTTTTCTTCGGCTGGATGAAAGCGACAGTCATTTGCACCTAAAGCAATTGGAAAGGACAGGTGCGGAGGCGATCCTAGTGACGGAGGAGTCGTTTCAGGATTTCGATCGGCCGGAGGGGTTCGCTCCTTGCGACACGCCGGTCGCAGGGTTTCGCCTTCTGGTCGGGTCACGAGAGCGGGTCCCATCCCCAAAGTTTGACGCCTATGCAGTCATGACTTCAGGATCTACAGGAGAACCAAAGGTTATCCGGTTTGCGGCTGCACAATTGGACCAACTGGTGAAATGGCATCTCGACAGTCTGCCCGAGGCACATCGCATGGCTCAGCTGTCGTCGCTCGTGCACGATATAGCCTATCACGAAATCTATGCGACGCTGGCTGGAGGGCGCACCCTCGTCTTCGCGGAGCCGAATTTAAGGTCGAGTCCAGGCGCGCTCGCGTCGTTCGTGAACGAAATGGCGTTGGACAGAATCTACCTCCCAACGGTGCTGCTGGAAGGAGTGGCCAACGCAGCGTTGGAAAAGAACCTGCCTTGCCGGGAAATGCGAATGGTCATTGTTGCCGGCGCGACATTAGAGATCAGTGACAATATTCGGCGCTGGTTCGCTAAGACAGGCGCGACCCTCATCAACCACTATGGCATGTCAGAAACCCAGGACATAACCGCCCATATCCTCGGAGGGACACCCGATACTTGGCCAGACCGGCCCCATGTTGGCCGGCCGATCGCAGGGACAAAGGTTTCTATATTAGGCTGCCGGAACGAACCACTTCCGGCGGGCGTGGCTGGCAACCTGGCGGTCCAGTTCCCGATCGACTCGGGGCAAGGGTTCTCAGCGCCGACAGTGTTGGGTGATGTTGGGTTTGTGGATGCCGACGGCAATATTCATTTGGTGGGACGCAGCGATCGGATAGTCAAACTGCGTGGCAACCGGATTTCGTTGGAGGCGATAGAATTGGTCCTTCGTCAGCGCGAAGGCATTCTGGATGCTGCTGCCATCGCTCCGCATGCAACGGCGTTTGGACAGGAGCCTCGCGTCTTTTTCACATGCGAACCTAACTTTCCAGAGCCGCCGTCGGACGATCTGATCGATTACGTCGTAGGCAAACTCGGACGTCAGTTCCGTTGCCGGGTGTCGAAGTTAGTCGAGATGCCACGTCTGAAGAACGGCAAGATAGATTACCCGTCACTCCAACGCCGCCCTGCTGAGATAGGTGTTGGAGAGACATCCTTGGCCGTCCTAGACCAGGAAGCAGCACCCGATGACATGAAGGTGACGGCAGCGATCCGCAAATTAGTGCCCGACGCGAGGTTCACAGCGTCTAGCCGTTTCAGCGACATCGGTTTCGATTCTCTTAAGCTCATGTCGCTTGAATTGGAGCTTGCCAGCACCTTTCCGGATTTGACGGTAGCCGATTTTTATCGCTTTCCCACCGTTGCCGCGCTGGAGAAACACCTTGAGAGAACCAAGAGTCCAATCAAGTTCGATGCCCCCGCTCCCGTGCGATTCGAGGGGCGAAACGAGCACGTCAGCGTCGTCGGCATGGCCGGTCGGTTCCCCGGGGCCGTAACAACGGAGGCCCTGTGGCAGAATCTGGCGGGTGGGCGTTGTCTGATCACGAAGGAAGACGACGGCGCAGCCAAAGAGGAGGCGAAAGAAGAAGGTTCCAGATACTTTGTTCCAAGCTTCGGACGGCTTGAAAACGTGGATTCATTTGACTACGAATTCTTTGGGCTCTCACCGGCTGAAGCCTACAGGACCGATCCGCAGATACGAATTTTTCTCGAATTATGCTGGTCAGCGCTTGAACATTCGGGTGATGCGGGCTACGGGGCCGATACCCGCATTGGACTGTTCGCGGGTGCCGGGCTCAGTACGTATTTAATGAATGAACTCGAGCCCTTGCGCAAAAGCAGGACCGATGCCTGTTTTCGCGAGGACAACACGCTGCAGCAACGGCTGGGCAACGACCGAAACTACCTGACATCCACGGTTTCTTATCGCCTTGGCCTCACGGGACCGAGCGTAACGATTCAGGCGGCGTGCGCGACGTCGTTGGCGGCAATTCACTATGCCCGGCAAGCACTGCTAAACGATGAATGCGATATCGCACTGGCCGGTGGCATTTCGGTGATTTGGCCTCAGCCGACAGGGTACGACTATGTCGAAGGATCGGTCCGCAGCCTGAAAGGTCTTTGTCGTCCCTTCGATGCTGAAGCCGACGGAACCGTGTTTGGAAACGGTGGCGGCCTCGTTGTACTGAAAAGGAGCAGCGATGCTATCCGTTGCGGCAACACAGTTTATGCAAACATTGCCGGTAGCGCGGTCAATCATGACGGCAGCCGCAGGATGAACTTTGCCGCACCAAGCCCCCAGGGGCAGGCTGATGTAATCACGCAGGCTTTGCGCAATGCAGGCTTGGGTTCCGATGCGCTGAGTTTTGTCGAGGCACACGGTACCGGTACAGTCGTTGGAGACGCCATCGAATGGAGTTCCATTAGGCAGAGTCTGAAGAAGGCCAAACGGGATGCGCCGTGCTTGGTTGGCTCCATCAAAGGCAACATAGGGCATCTCGACGAAGCAGCCGGGGTCGCTGGATTCATCAAATCCTGCCTAAGTTTATATCACGCTATCTTTCCGGGCACCTGCCATTTCCGCGAACTAAACCCGCGGCTACCGCCGGATGAGAATATCCGGGTGACCAGCAGGCCGGTGCCGCTCGATCTCTCAATCCCGCTGTTTGGCGGTGTAAGCGCGTTTGGGATGGGGGGCACAAATGCCCACACGATCCTGCAAGCTGTACATGGCGGAACATCGAGGGAGACAGTAACATGACACAAGAAATCGGCACTATACTTCCGGTGTCGGCGACATCGCGCCCAGCCTTTGAAGCCAATGCTTCTGCATTAAAAGATTTCCTTTTGTCTGGGATCGACTTTAGTAGGTCCAATTTGGTTGAAACCTTGTCGCGTGGGCGATGTCATTTCAGCGCGCGCCGAGGCGTGCTTTATGGATTTAAAGGCAGCTATAGTATCCACTCCGGCGAACCGATGATGCAGCTGCCTGATGGACAAAGTTCGGCAAATCTCATTTGGACCTTTCCGGGGCAGGGAATGCAACTGAACTGGAAGATCCTAGCCCATCTCAACGGCATCAAGGCGTTTCAGGACCGTTTCAACGAGGTTCTCGACGGCTTTCGGTCCCGCCTGGGCCAAAGGCTATTTGCCGAAAAGATTGGCGCGTTTCTCCCGAAAGAGGGCAACAATGGTTTCGTCTGTGATCGATCAAATACGATCCATGATCAGGCGCTCGTTTTTGCTGTTGAACTGTCGCTGAGCGCTTTGTGGCTGTCATGTGGAATTCGACCAGCGGCGCTAGTTGGGCACAGCGTAGGCGAAATCGCTGCCGCAGTGTCTGCCGGCGTCCTTGCTCTGGACGAGGGATTAGATCTGATTGTCTCGCGGGCGATGGAAATGGACCGGGTGCCGGATGAGGGCTTCATGTGCCAAGTGGACGCCGGTGCTGAGTCCTTGCAGGCTCCACTACGCAAGTTCGGCCTCGAAATCGCTTGCAAGAACAGCCCCGAACGGACAGTTGTGGCCGGGCCAGAGGCTGGATTTGAGCTCCTTGAGAATTATTGTACGGAAAATCGGCTAAGGCACCGCCGCCTCAAAGTCGCGAATGCCTTTCACACCGAGATTATGGCGCCAGCGTCGCAAGCTTTGCGCGTTAGAGGTCCTAATCTCGCGCCCAAGACTCCTCTTATTCCGATTTTCCCCACCTGTTCCGCGCATACAGGTGAGCCATTCACACGAGACTACTGGGCCACGCAAATGCGATCTTGCGTTGATTTTATCGCAGGGGTGGAGCGTGCGTTGGACCGGATTGAGGCGCCAATTTTTCTTGAGATCGGCCTTGGACAGGCGCTGAGCGCCTTTACTCGCACAATTGCAGAGCGCACTGTCCGAGCTGAATTCGGTGTGGTGGCGGGGATTGGTCGTCCCGACAATCCAGTTGCGGAGAAAATCGCTGATTTGTTTGCGGCGGGCTATGCTCTGCCCTGGCACAAGCTTAACAACACCGAACGTGGTTTGCTCGTCCCGATGCCGACTTACCGGTTCATCCAGAGTGAAATCGGCAGCACTGCGTTTCGCATGCAGGTCCCTAGACAACACGTGGCCTCGCTGCCACCTCTCGGTAAAGGGACCATCCGCAAGACCACGACGTTCGAGATATCTCCGCAGGAAGCCGCTTGGTTTGAGGAGCATCGGGTGAACGACGCCTATGTCGTTCCCGGAGCTGGAATGCTGGCGATGATTTTCGATTTCCTTTCCGCCCTAGGCCCCGCCACTGAGAATCAGCTGAATGATGTGGTTTTTGAAGCGCCTATCGTTTTGAACACGGCCGAAAGCAGATGTCGGATTGGCATTCAGGTCGAAGGTGGCGATCGGCCAAGGGTTGCGCTTTATTCCTGGACGATAGGGAAAGAAGAGACTTGGACGCGCAATGCTTTGGCCGTGGTGGTAGACTCAATCGCAAGTTGGCCTGATGACGCTGAACCTTCCGCTATGGGGCAACGCGGTAAGAGTGATGCCTCTGAAAGACTATATGCACAATTTGCCCGGCAGGGGCTGGAATATGGTCCACAGTACAAGCGAATTGAAAGTAGTAGGTGTAAAAAAACGGCGGTTCATGCTCGGCTCTGTGCGCTGTCCAGCGCCACCGGATTGACCGGACTAACCACCGCCCTGAATGCGATGTTGCAGGCGGCGAGCTTTGCGTTTCCTGTGGAAACGGCTTTTTTCCCGGCCAGCATAGGTTCGGTCAATCTACGCGACGCGGCAAGTTTCGCCTATGCGGGAACTATCTCGGCCCGGGTTGACGGCAAGCGCCACGACGCCGTCCTTCGCGACGTTAAGCAAAGGCCGATCTGCAGGATGCGGGATGTCAGACTTATTCCTAGCAACTTAGCGCATGGCATTGATACACTAGCCGAACTTGAGGACAGGCCAGTTCTGTCGACGGCGGCGGAGGTCCTGGGCGTAGATAAGGCGTCGCTAGATATAAACGGTTCCTTGTCCGACAACGGCGTTGACTCCTTTCAGTTGGTCGAGCTTCGCTTGGCACTCGAAGAATTGAGCGATACCCGTATACCATTGAGCTTGCTTTCTGACGGCGCCAGTCTCCAGGAGATTGAGCGCCAGTTCGCAGCGATGAGCAGAGGGAAATCCCCTGTTCTGTCGGCCGCGCTTGCTGCTCCCGAAACAGCCGAACAACCCCGGTCGAAGATCTTTTTCGTGGAAGGGATTTTCGGCCACGTTGGGGGAGAGGCCGGACTGCGCCACTCAGTCAAGTCCAGCATCGATGTGATCGGTCTGGGCGCGCCCAACGATGGCACTTCTGACGATATTGTAGCGGCTGTCCGCCAGATGGCCGATGAAGTCGAGCAACACCAGCCGAAGGGTCCGCTGGTGCTAGTAGGCCACTCATTCGGAGCTATGCTCGTATATTCCCTGGCTGTGGAATTGAGACGTCGCGGCCGAGAGATCGAGCGGATTGTGGCCATAGATGGCCTTTTGGCGCCGGCATTGCCCCCGCATCATACCGCTCGTGTGGACGATGACGATTTCAACCAACTTCTGCATAAGAGCCAATGTAAGCAAACAGCGCCAAACTCCCCCCCGTCGACGGCAGAGCGCGTCGTAATCGGCGAATTGAAGCGGGTGTTTGAGAAGAATTGCCGCATCGCAGCTTCGGCTCAGATCTACGCGCCGGTCGACTATCACGTGACCTTGGTCCTGCCTAGGCAGGACAATGTCACCGGCATAACCGAAGAGGTGTTCTTGCAGAATTTACGCGCGATCCAAGCAGCTGCCGGTGTAGAAGAAATCCCCAACGTTAAGGTTTTGTATGTCGATGGTGACCATTTCTCGATGATCCGCAATCCGGCCATCAATGAGGTCGGGTGCCTCCTTGTATCTCACGCAAGCTTGTCCCCCGTGAGCACGCCCCGGCCGCACCTAAGGAAAACCGATGAAGCAACTGCAGATCGCTGAAGGTACGCTCCAATCCGAAGAGGAGGCTGTCCTGCGCGCTGACAAGATCGAGAAATTTTTTGATGTACATGTTCTGAAAGGAATTTCTCTCCAGGCGCGGCGTGGTGATGTTATTAGCTTAATCGGTGCTTCGGGATCGGGAAAGTCCACCTTCCTTCGCTGTCTAAATTTTCTCGAAGTTCCTACGAGTGGGTCCGTTTCCATTCGCGGCGAAACCTTCCAGGGGGCAGATGCTCTAGCTCGATCAAGCTCCAGTAAGCAAAAGCTACGTCGTCTACGGCGGGAGGTAGGGATGGTTTTTCAATCCTTCAACCTCTGGCCTCACATGACAGCAGCAGAAAACGTGATGGAAGGTCCGGTTCGGGTTTTAAAGGAACCACCAAAAGTCGCACGCGCTCGTGCGTTAGACTTGCTTTCCCGCGTTGGACTGTCAGACCGTGCTGGCTACAGGCCGTCGCAACTTTCCGGCGGGCAACAGCAGCGAGTTGCGATTGCGCGCGCTCTTGCGATGAACCCAGACGTTCTCCTTTTCGACGAGCCAACATCAGCTCTGGATCCTGAGCTTGTTTGTGAGGTTCTTGCGGTGATGACCGACCTTGCGAAGGAGGGGAGGACGATGCTGATCGTTACGCACGAAATTGGCTTCGCGCGTGACGTGTCGAATAAGATGATTTTCCTTCGGAAGGGCATCATCGAAGAAGAGGGCCCGCCTCGCAGTCTCATCGAGTCTCCGAAGTCCACGGAACTTAAGAGGTTCCTTGCGCGGATGCGGCACTAAAATCAACAAGACTACAACACAAAAAAGAAGGAAAAGATCATGAGAGTGCAGGAGCTTTTGATATTGGTCAGTATGGCTGGAGCACTTGCGATGGCAACACAGGTTGCTCACGCTAAGGATACGCTTAAGGTCGGCATGGATCCCCTGTACGAACCCTTCTCGTTTCAAACGCCTGACGGGAAGCTGACCGGCTTCGATTACGAAATTTCAGGCGCTTTGTGCGAGGCGATGGACGTCACCTGCGATATTAAGGCGATCCCGTACGACGGCTCTATCGCGGCACTGCAGTCAGGACAGATCGATGCGTTGATCAACACCTACGCTATGACTAAAGAGCGCTTGGAAAAGTTCACCATGGTTGGGCCATACATTTGGCAGACATACCATTTAATCGTCCCAGCAAATTCTTCGATCGATGGCAGTGAGGCCTCTCTAAAGGGCAAAACCATAGCCTATGAAAAAGGCGCGTCTGCGATAGTCTATTATATAGATGAAAACTTCGCAAAATTCGCGACCATCCAGCCCTACGATCAGATCAACGACGCTATCCTTGATCTGGGCACAGGCCGGGTTGACGCCATCTTCGGTGATGAAAACCAACTCTATTACGCATATGTCAAGAAGCAGCCGGACGTCTACAAGTTGGTCGGCGAGAGCATCCGCGATGCGGATTATTTTGGCGCGGGGCAAGGGTTCATGCTGCGGAAGGGCAATGAAAACTGGGCCAGTAAGCTCAAGACGGCTCTCGATGCGATCGTAAAGAGCGGCAAGTACGACGAAATCTCCAAGAAGTATTTCGGCAGAAATATTCTCGGCAATTGATCTTCCCCCATAACTAAAATCGAGGGCGATATGAGTGCGCAGTTCTCACAAAAATGTTTTGCCAGCGTTGTTTGTATTGGGGCCGGGAATATTGGGGCTGGATGGGCTGCGCACTTCATGCGCGCCGGGCTGGACGTCGTGGTTTACGACCCAGTGGCAGAGCGCAAAGAGTGGCTTGACGAGTATCTTGAAAGAGCCATGCCTGCGCTCGAGCAGCTTGGTTTGTCACCCAATGCAGGTCTTGAACGGGTAAGGTTTACGGCGAATTTGGAAGAAGCGCTGAATGGCGCTACGTTTGTCCAAGAGAGCTCGCCCGAAATCCTATGCCAGAAGCAAGAACTCTTCGAGAAAATGACAAATATTGCGCCGCTTGAAGCGATCATAGCGTCAAGTTCAGCGGGTTTTCTCGCAAGAGACCTTAGAGCGAAGGTGAAGGGGCCCGAGCGGGTCATTATCGGCCATCCGTTCAATCCACCGTATCTTATTCCTTTGGTCGAGATCGCTGGAGGCGACGACGCATCGTCCGCAGCAAAAGTCGCAGGTGACTTTTACAAATCGACCGGTTGCGAAGTTGTCGAGCTCAAGCGGGAGATCGAAGGTCACATCGGGAATCGTATACAGGCGGCAGTTCTGAAGCAAATTTTCTATATTTATTCGCAGGGCGTGGCTGACGTGGATACAATCGATCGCGCGATCGCGACCGGCCCGGCGCTTAGGTGGGCCGTGATGGGTCCTTCGAGTGTGTTTTACCTGGGAACGCAAAATCCTGATATGTATGAGGGTTTCGTCAAAGGACTGGTAGACGAAATCAAAGGCGGTTTCGTCGCGGACGCAGCGTTCAATCCAGATGAACCATTAATTGCCGCGTACACACGGGAAGTGCAGCAGAAAATCGGATCGAACGGACAAACTCCACTTCTCGACCTTAGAAACACAGGCGTCATTGCACTTCGCAACGCTCTAAAACGGATAGCGGAGAAGCGCGACCTCGGTTCAAATTAGATCAGCCAAGAACTTTAAAGCACGTGACAAAGGCGTCTCCCTCGTGAACACTACGGCAGAATACCTACCTTATCTGACCCAAGGGATTATCGCATCTGTTGGTTTGGGAGGCACTTCGTTCGTAGCGGCAGCCGCGATCGGCTTGCTGTTGGCGGTCATCCGGGATCACTCATCGCCTCTCGTCAAGCTTCTGATATCGATCTACATCAGCGTATTCCGCGCTCTCCCGGAATTGCTGACTATCCTCCTGACGTACTACGGCTCCATAGCGTTTACCCGTTCCGTTGGAATTCCAGAGTTGAGCCCATTCGCTGCCGCGCTTCTCGCCTTTGGAGTACAGATTGGCTCCTACGCCTGTCAAATCTTCTCAGACGCGTATCGAGCGGTTCCCCGCGGCTTACTGGAAGCGGCGCACGCCGTGGGAATGCCGGGGCATATTATCCATATTCGCATCGCGATTCCGCTGATGCTTCGTTTGGCTGCTCCTAGCTTGGGAAGTTTACTGTTGGTCGTGATCAAGTTGACAGCAGTCGCTTCTGCTATCGGCGTCACCGAACTAACTCGCCGGGCACAGATCGTTGTGGGTGCAACCCATGATGCACTGACTGCTTTTGGTTGTGCTGCGGCTATTTACCTGGGCGTGGCTGCGATTCTGACCATCTTGCAACGCCGGATCGAGACTGCGAGCCAACTGGATGTTTGATCTTCTTTTACATTCGGAACTCTGGCTCGCAGTCGCACGGGGGGTACCAGTGACTATCGCGCTCACGACCCTTGCCATGGTCTTCGGCCTGGCATTGGGCGCCGGTCTGGCGGTACTCGTGAACAGTGACTATCTCGTTTTGAAATGGGCTGGCGAAGCGCTCACGTTCTCGTTTCGGGCAATACCGCTTCTGACGCTGCTCTACTTCCTGTATTACGGCTTGCCGAACATCGTCTTCATCCGACAAGGCCCGCTTTGGGGTGTATTTTTCCGGTATTCGTTTGCTATCGCCGTCCTTGGGTTCAGTCTAAGCAACGCGGCATTTTTGGCAGAAGTTCTCCGAGGTGGAATCAAGTCAGTAACACGGGGCCAAGTCGAGGCGTGTATGGCCGTGGGAATGAGCAAAGGGATGGCCCTTCGGCGCGTGATGCTTCCGATCGCTTTTCGCAATTCGGTAATGACAATTGGGAACGAGTTGGTTTTCACGCTCAAAGCCACGTCGCTCGCAAGTGCAATTACCCTCTCAGACGTTTTGAACAACGCCAAATCTTACGGGAAGATGTTCTCTGACAATATCTCCCCCTACATCGCAGCCGCCGTTTTCTATCTGATAATGGTTGGTATCATCGATATAACGCTCGCGGTAATAAGAAAACGAGCGGCAATGTGAGTCAACAACGAAGCAACTTGGCTCTAGCAAAATAGCATCGAGCCGTCACGGCAATTTTCCCTGTGCGTTTCGTGGGTGCCATACCGTGAGACTACTGTGGCGATAAAGATAAGCCAGCCTGGTAAAACGGAGTTATGACGTGCAAAAAGTATTCACCAGCCATGCGTCAGCATGTGGAGGGCTTTTGTTCGACGGAATGTTCACAGCAGCTGGCGGCGTCGGTCTCTGTGGTATCCCAGAGCTTTCGAGCAGCACTATTCGGCCAGCCGGTACCAAGGACCTTATGATAGCCGCGAACAAATGCGGCGTCGACGACTTCGGCCTCGGCATCCTGTTGAAGCCGGGGCAGATCAAGAAGATGACCTCGTCCTATGTCGGCGAGAACGCCGAGTTCATGCGCCGGTATCTGTGCGGCGAACTGGAGCTCGAGTTCAGCCCGCAAGGGACGCTCGCCGAACGAATGCGCGCCGGCGGCGCCGGTATCGCAGGCTTCTACACGAAGACAGGCGTCGGCACGGTTGTAGACGAGGGCAAGGAGCATAGGATCTTCAACGGCTATGTGCTCGAGACCGGCATCGTCGCGGATCTCTCGATCGTCAAGGCCTGGAAGGCTGGCGCGTCCGGCAATCTCGTCTTCCGCAAGACAGCGCGTAGCTCCAATCCGCCGGCCGCCGTGCGGCAGGGTTTGCGTGGCGGATGTCGAAGATCAGATCCACCTGCCGGGGATCTACGTAAATCGCCTTCCAAGGCGAGCACGAGAAACGCATCGAACAGTGCACTACGCGCTCGGATTGAAGTGGAAGTAGAGTCAGACAGCACGGGCTACGATTTCGATCGGATAGCGGTTGTTCTTGTAGGTCGGTGCACTCACGGTCATGGGCGCGCTGCTATCTCAATTTCCTCACCGCTCAATCAATGTGACAGCACCTTCAAATCTCCGGCGATTGCCGTTGTCGCTACCCACACGGCCGACCCTAGACTTAACTCCTAGACAAGGAAAATCAGCAATGGAAAAACCAATTAGTGACTTTGCCCCGGCCGACGCTAACCTCACTCCCCGGTTTGCAGATCTTGCGACATTCATGCGTTCTAAAGCTCTTCCGATAGAGCAGGCAGGCGCTATTGATGTAGGTATCGTTGGCGTTCCGTTCGACCTTGGAACGGTTTATCGAGTGGGCAGCCGGCACGGACCAGCAAGCATCCGAGATCAATCACGTCCTATCAAATCCGTCAATTTCCATACGAAAGTGGCCCCATTCGAAATCGCGCGGATTGCTGACCTGGGTGATACACCCGTTCATCCTTTGAGCGTCGATGTGAGCCTTGAGATCATCACGGATTGGTTTAACCGAATTCGCGATAAAGGTGTGAGGCCGCTGGTCTTGGGCGGTGACCACACGGTCTCTCTTCCGGCACTGCGTGGGCTCGCTCGCGATGGGGCAGTCGGGTTGATTCAGTTCGACGCTCACAGCGATACGAGCGATGAGACGCGAGGCATGAAGATCAGCCATGGCACGCCGTTTCGCCGGGCCGTCGAGGAAGGTCTGATCGACCCGAAACGGGTGATTCAGATCGGACTTAGAGGCACGGCGAATTCAAACGACGACAATGAATGGGCGCGGGACGTTGGCATGACCTTGGTCACGATGGATGACTTCGAGGCAAAGGGACGTGCGGCTGTCATTGAGGAAGCTCGGACCGTTGTCGGTGACCTGCCTACCTATGTCACGTTCGACATTGATGGCTTAGACCAGTCTCATTGCCCCGGCACGGGCGTTCCCGAACCGGGTGGCTTCTCTATGCGTGATGCCCTAGTCCTCCTTCGAGGTCTGCAAGGGATCGACGTCATCGGCGCCGACGTTGTCGAAGTTTGCCCACCGCTCGATGTTGCGGACATGACAGCCCGGAATGCCGCTTATCTAGGCTTCGAAATGCTGTGCCTTATGGCAGTTGGCATCTCAAGATCGCCTTAACACGTAGGAGGGCCGGCGATAAGGCCATCCTTCTGCCGGCAACTCCTAAATGAGTGAGGGGTGTGCTGGGCTCGCCCGCAGCCAAGCCTGTCTTATTCATGACGCATCTGGGTCTGTTTGCCACTGAGCGGCGGACAGGTTGCGGCTCGGCGTCTTTTTCACCGCGGCTGTGTCTGGACTTGTGGTACGCCTCCGGCGAGGCTTTCAATTGCCCATAAGTTCGGCTCCGATGGTTTGCGCCGAGCTTATGCCCGTGAGGCGCATAAGGCCGAGCCACATGACGGTGTTGCCCGGCGGCGGGTCGCCTCCCTGCTGCTAATCGCCATGCTTGGCGGCTATCTCGCCCGCAAACATGATCGCATCCCGGCATCGTGGTCGTCTGGCGCGGTATGATCCGCTTGCACGACATCGCCTTCGGTATCTCCATTGGATCAAGCCAACGATGTGGGTAATCGGAAGCCTCGCCGAAGGGGAACGCAGGTTTCGCTGTTTGCACGTCACTTCGGCAAGTCGCCGGACGGTTTGGTGGCGCCGATGTCGCGAACCCGACAAAGTGTCGCGGCCACTCCAGCGGGCGCGCGTGTTTCACTCTTGCTAAGTAAGGAGCACCGCATTTCGCACGTGGCACGCCGATTGCTGGGATGATGAGCAGGAGCCGCCGCGACAAACCGGTCGTAACGGCCCTGTCCCAAGGTCGCAGGTTATATTGGAGGGCGAGCTATGTTGTCCCAGTTTGAAAACCAGTCCATAAACCATGAGGTCGCTAGGCTCAATCTGCCGAACTCTCGGATCAAGCACTTCGCGCCGGCAAGTTACGCACAATCCGGAGAAGACGTTATTGTAGAAGGAATCTTGGCTGCAAGCCTCTGCAAGAGCCAAAGATCGTGGTCCAGTGTGTTCTATGTCGAGATCGGCGCTAATCACCCCATCTCTACCTCAAGTACCTATCTTATGTACCAAAGAGGCGCGCGAGGTGTTCTGGTTGAACCCAATCCTGAATTGGAAGCGCTGATCCGCACTGCGCGCCCGGAAGACGTTCTCGTGCGATCCGTTGTCTTGCCAGCTCCGCAAGCGTCTGCCACGCTCTTCATCGGAAACGCCCATGAGCTTTCCTCTGTGGATAAGGCACATATTGAAAGTTTCGGCGACTTCAACGGTATAGGAGGTGTCCGAGAACATGTCGAGGTGAGCGCGATCGGTATCAATCAACTATTGACCCCATATGCCAATAAGGTCGATTTCTTATCGATTGATTGCGAAGGACTGGATCATGATCTCGTTAAGGCCATTGACTACGAGCGCATCAGACCTGCTGTCATCCAATGCGAGCCAAGTGAACATCGACTAAAGGGCAACAGGGCTCGGATCATCAGTCTGATGGAATGCAGATCATACCGGCTTGCTGCAATGACTGACATCAACGTCATCTTCGAGCGATTGACCTAATGCAGCGGCCCAAATAGAACGCTGTCATCGAACATACACCAAGCCCTAACATTGCGTCCGGCCCTCAGGCGCCGCGTGGCAAATTAAGATGGAAGCGCATATTGCCGCATGGCGGGGCGGCCTGGCGATGGGGCGGTGGCGAGCGGCTCGCAGGCTCAGGATAAGGCCAGACTAACTTCGTCTCATCCGCATGCGACAACGGTCAATCCATCCCACGGCGCAATACAGCAGGGCATAACGGTCGGAATTCCCTAAGCCAGTCCACTCTTGAAAGGAGAAAAAAATAGGTCCGCATGCGCGCGACGCGAAAAAAGGGTCGCGCGAGCCCCGCACCGGCCCTGTCGATCCGAATCGGGTAGCCTGTCCCAATCTATTTGTCCTGAAGGAGAGCGATATGACGTTCCGTCCATTGCATGACCGCATCCTGGTCCGCCGCATCGAAGCCGACGAGAAGACGGCCAGCGGCATCATCATTCACACTGCGGAGGAAAAGCCGCAGGAGGGCAAAGTGATCATGGCCGCCCCTGGCGCACGCAATGAAACCGGCCAGCTTCAGCCGTTAGACCTCAAGGTCGGCGACCGCCGCAAGGCGATGCTGGAGGATATCGCGATCCTGACTAGCGGCACCGCCATCAGCCAGGATCTCGGCATCAAGCTGGAGAATGTCACGCGCTAGGAAGGTCTCGATCGAGAAGAGAACACCACGATCGTCGAGGGCGCAGGAGGAGGAGATCCAAGGCCGCATCGAGCGGCGGCGTTGCCCTGCTCAGGGCAGCAAGGGCGCTCGACGCGGCCGCCCTCGACAACTCCGACCAGAAGACCGGTGTCGAGATCGTCGTGCGGCGCGCCATCGAGACGTCGGCGCGCCAGATCGCCGACAATGCTGGTGCGGAAGGCTCGATCATCGTCGGCAGGCTGCGCGAGAAGCCGGAGTTGAACGTCCAGGCCAACGAATTCGGCGATCTCTTCAGTCGAGATGTGGTCGACCCCGCCAAGGTTCCTTCAAAACGCACACTTTGATTCATTTCTTGCAAAAATGCAATATCCTAATATTGCCAACCACCCAAGTCGCGTGATAGCAATGACTCGGCTTGAGGAGGCCGCATGATTCAGCCCGGAAGAACTCCACTTCATATTCAGCTCGCCGATATCATTCGGTCTCAGATCGAGAGCGGCGTCTTCAGTGCTGGCGATCAACTCCCCACTGAGATGGAGTTGATGAAGCAGCACGAACTCAGCAGCAGCACTGTGCGACAGGCGGTGCTTGCCCTTGTGGGTGAAGGCTTGCTTTATCGACGCGCTGGCAAGGGGACGTTCGTTGCCAAGAGTCACATCGGCCGGGACCTGCTCACTTTTTCAGGGTTTTCGGAAGAAGCGGTAGCGCGTGGATTCCGGCCTGGTACTAGGCATCTGACGATGCACTGGCGTCCCGCTGACGCCGTGGTTGCAGCCGCACTTAACGTGCCGACCGATGAAAGCGTGCTGACCATCGAGCGCGTGCGAACGATCGACGACGAGATCGTAGCGGTTGAGACAGTTTCGTTCGTAGCAGCAATCGGGCGCCAAATGGAAAAGCTCGACCTTGCCGACACCTCGTTCACCGAGATTCTCGAGCAGCACCTCGGTGTGACGCTTGCTCGAGCCAAGCAGGATATACGGGCCGGCATCGCGCGTGCAAAACTGGCAAAAGCGCTCGACGTGTCGAGCGGCACTGCGGTGCTGCAAATCGACCGCACCGCCTTCGACGCAGCCGATCGAGTTATTTACTTCTCGTCCTCGTCCTATCGGGCCGATCGCTACACATATTCGAGCTGGATCGAGCGAAAAAACGTCTCGATCGCTCAACCTCGACAATTAATCGGCCGGAGTAGATGATGCCTACCTGTGAAGTTTATGTGGTCGGCTCGTACGGAGTTGCATTTTGGATCGTGGGCGACGTGCCAGCGCCGGGCGAAACCGTGCTAGGGTCGGGGTTCGCATTCGGAAATGGCGGCAAGGGCTCTAATCAGGCTATCGGAGCCGCGCGACTCGGCGCCAGATGTAAACTGCTGGCAAGTGTTGGCACCGATAAATTCGGTGACGAGGCACTGCAACTCTGGCGCGCCGAAGGCGTCGATTGCTCCGCCGTGAGGCACGTTGCCGAGACGCCTACGATGGCGGGGATCATCATTCTCGACGCCGCTGGCGAGAACCGCATCATCACCGATCCTGGCGCCAACGCGCGGCTTTCGACGTCTGATGTTGAGACCTTCGCGGCTACATGGAAGAGCCCGGGAATCCTGATTACACAGCTTGAGATTCCCTTGGAGACGGCGGCCCGCGCGCTTGCCATTGGCAAGGCGCGGGGACTGACGACCATTCTAAATCCGGCACCCGCCCTCGCCCTACCGAAGGAGATCCTTGCCGACGTTGACATCCTAACCCCGAACCAATCCGAAGCGCGCATTCTGATGGGACTCGAGCCGGACGATAAGCAGGCCGATGCCGAAATAGCGGCAAGACTCCGTGGTCTGGGCGTTGGACACGTCGTAATGACGCTGGGAGCGGATGGGGCCCTGATTGCCGGGCCTGACGGAATGACCAATATCGCAAGCTACCCGGTCGACGCCGTCGACACCACCGGGGCCGGAGATGCATTCAACGGGGCACTCGCTGCAGGACTTTCCAGCGGATTGACCCTCGGTGATGCCGTTCGCCGCGGCACCGCGGCGGGCGCTATCGCAGTGACGAAAAAGCTCGTGGTTCCGGCGTTGCCCGACGAAAGGCAGATCGCAGAGTTGATAAAAACCGGGACCTCTCTCCGATGAAAATAAGGGTTGCTTTCCTCCCTACCAGCCCACTGGCTATCGCCGGCGACGTATGTATCGTCATCGATGTGATCCGCGCCACGACGGCTATTGTTACGCTTTTCGACGCAGGCAGCAATCGTGTGTTTGTCGGAGGATTTGGCTCGGACGTCGCCAAAGCACGCGCCGCCGTGGGCCAGAATGGAGTTATTTGCGCGGAGCAAGATGATGGATCGCCGCCCCTCGGCTTCGATCATGAGCCCTCGCCGTCCCTGCTATCTGCACTGGATCTATCGGGCCGCTTTTCGATGCTGGCAACCGCTAACGGCACGCCAGCAATTCTTGCAGCGGTTCGCGAAGGCGCAGCCCTGACACTGCTGGGTTCACTGCGAAATCTGGATGCGGTTGCCCGGCGCGCGCTCGCAGAAGCATCATTGCGCAATGCAGACATCACGATTATCTGCTCAGGCCAACTGCGCAACTCACGTATCGCGATTGAAGATAGCTATTGCGCCGGAATGATCGTTTCACAGATTTGTGAACTTCCGAATAATGACGCCGTCGAACTCGATGACTCTGCGTCGCTAGCTCGCGGTTTCACAATTTCGCAAAATAGCGCCGTAACGGTTTTGATGAGCTCAATGACCGGGGGACGATTCATTAGCAATTATCGACAACACGACGTGGAGTTTTGTGCGCGCATCAACGAATCCACCATCGTACCCATCGTGACCGCGCAGCACGAAATTTCCGATCATCCAGTGTATCTCCTCAATGCCTGGTAGAGCGCACCCTATCACATTGATCAGTGGCCGACCTCGCGTCCTGGCGACAGCAGATCTCAGCCCAGAGGGTATTGCATCGCTCCGCGAAATGAGCGAGCTCAAGTTGCTCGGTTGGGCAGCCGGCGAGTGGTTCAGCGATCGCACTCAACTGATGGACGCAGTAGCTGACGCAGAGGTTGTGATAGCGGGATACGAGTGCTTTGACGCAGAACTGCTGGCCGCAGCACCTCATCTTCGCGCGATCCTATCAGTGCGCTCGGCTCCGCAAGCGAACATCGATGTGGCGGCCGCCACGGCGCGAGGGATCGCCGTATTGCACACTGTCGGGAGGACGGATCACGGCGTCGCAGAGTTCACGGTTGCGCTCGCGCTGGCGCTTACTCGACACCTTATCCCTGCCAGTGCATGGATAAGGTCACAGTCTCCTGACTTCGAGGCCGGGGAGGACTTTTATCGTGGCACGGTATGGGGTCGCGGCGCGCGTTGTCCCCAACTCGCATTCACGGGCATCGAGCTGCATGGTCGCACACTCGGTATCATCGGTTTTGGCGCGATCGGTCGTGTCGTGGCCGAAAAGTTTTCCGGCTTTGGCATGAGGGTTATCATTCATGATCCTTATGTCGATAGCGCCGAGCTACGAACCCTCGGAGTTGAATCGGTTTCTCTCGACGAACTGCTGGCAAACTCGGCGATCGTTACCTTACACGCCCGGCTCAGCGCGGAAACTCGCGGCATGATCGGCGCAGATGAGCTCGATCGGATGGGACACAGTGCATATCTCATCAACACCGGTCGAGCAGGCCTAATAGATACTGACGCGCTACTCAAAGCTTTGGATCGCGGACAAGTCGCTGGTGCCGCGCTGGACGTGTTTGACACGGAGCCGCCTTCGGCGACGGATCCGCTTGTTTCCCATCAACGCGTCCTCGCGACGCCTCACCTCGCCGCGTGGACCGAAGAAATGCGCGGACGTCATACCCGCAGCATTGTACAAAATCTGCAGCGGCTCTTGGGTGGCAATCCCGAGAATCTCTCGAACCCCGAAGTTCTCACTATGGCTGGGAGAACCTTGCCTTGAAAATCGTCGATGTTGCCTCGCGTCTCTATCATATCCCACCGACAGTCTCCTGGGAGGACGCCACACATCGCGTCGCGAACCTGGAGTACATCATCAGCCGTGTGACCACAGACGCTGGAATCGTTGGCGTAGGCTTCGCCTACACGACAGGGATCGGCGGAAGCGCCATCCTCGCCGTGATTGATGATTACTGCCGAACGATGCTTGTCGGACAAGATCCGCGACAGATCGAACGACTTTGGTCGTTCCTCCATGCCCAATTGCATCGCAGCGGCACCGGGGGCATCAACACCCTCGCATTGGGCGCGATTGACATCGCGCTATGGGATATTGCGGCCAAGTGGTACGACGTTCCCCTATTCCGTCTGCTTGGCGCGCGGCGTGACAGCATCCCCACTTACGGCAGTGGCATAGACCTCTTCCTCGATAGCGACGCTCTACTCAACCAGGTCGAAGGATTCCTGGCAGCGGGCCACAAGGCGGTGAAAATCAAGATCGGTAGGGACAACCCGGAAGAAGATCTTGATCGCATCGTAGCTGTGAAAAAATTAATAGGCCCCACTCGACGACTGTTCGTCGATGCCAATCAGCGCTGGAATGTCGCTGACTGCAAGAGCCGGCTGCAGAAACTAGCCGCGTTCGACCTTGGCTGGATCGAAGAGCCTCTCCATGCGGAGGATATTCGTGGGCACGCCGACCTGCGCCGCTTCGTGTCGCTGCCCATTGCGGTCGGCGAGAGCCTGTACACGCGACATCAATTTGCCGATTATCTACAGGCTAACGCGGTTGACATCGTCCAAGCGGACGTGTGCCGTGTTGGGGGAATTACCGAATGGCTGAAGATCGCCAATTTGTCAGCGTCCTTCCACCGCACCATGGCGCCTCATTACATGTCTGAACTCTCCGTCGCAGTTATGTGTGCGATCGACAACGTGGACATCCTCGAATGCGTGCACGGCGGCAGCTTCTCGGAAATGGGTGTACTTCAGACGAAACTTCGCCTTGAGAACGGTGTGGCCTTTCCTTTTGAAACACCCGGACACGGTGTGATGTTCGACGACGAAAAGCTCGAACCCTTCGCTGTCGATCCGGCAGAACTCCGGACAAGGAACATGCAGAGCGCAAAGTAGATGCGTCTTCATCAAGCAAGCACGGCGTTCGATTGCAACAATCTCCTAGGCGAAGGATGCAACTGGAGCGCATTAGACCATAGCCTCTGGTGGAGTGACATTGAAGCACAGTGCGTGTTCCGCTGGGACGACGACGGGAAAGTTGCGGCCATGCGGCAACTTCCCAATCGTGCGGCATTCGTCTTTCCACGCGTGCGTGGTGGCTTCGTGCTGGGCTTTCCTAAGTCGATAGTCATCACAGATCCAACCTTCACGAACTTCTTACAAGTGGCCGAAATCGAGCCGCATCTTCCGCAAACGCGCATCAACGACGCCGCTATCGATCCATATGGTGGGATCGTCTTGGGCACATATAATGAGCAAAGCCGTGAGCCCATTGGAGGCGTATATCGCATTGCGCCCAGCGGGGAGGTCGTTACCCTCTTCAGTGGAGTAGCGGCCGCCAACGGACTTGAATTTTCGCCTGATGGCAAGATCATGTATTTCACCGACACAGCCGAGGGCACCATCCGGCGTTTTGCCTTGGCCCCGCATCTTTCGGGTATTACTGAGATAGAGCCACTTGCAGGCCCGAACGTTGCCCCGGGATCGCCTGATGGCGCAACCGTGGACAACGACGGGGGGTATTGGAGCGCCAGGCTACGTGGCGGCTGTGTCGTTCGTATTGATCGAAACGGTCAACTCACAGATCGCGTTGATATGCCGACGATGGCGCCGACCTGCGTGGCACTTGGCGGCGAAGACCTGAAAACGTTGTTCATAACCTCGCGGCGAGTGAGGCAATCATCTGACGAACTTCTTCGATTTCCCGAATCCGGCAACCTTTTCCGAGTTGAGGTCGCTCAGGCTGGGCGATCGCTCTTCGGCTGCAGAGTCTAGCGGTGGAGTGGATGTAGGTAAGTGCTCGATTGCCTCAAGGACGCGTTTCATGCCCGAGCATAGATCCAGAGACCCGCGTTCAGAAGGTCTTTGTTGGTGCGTTGGTCTGTGTGCCTGAATCTAGGAAAAGTTCGCTTTGCCGTCGATCGCAGGGCGGCACTTATCGTTGGAAGGCTGTCAAACTGATTGACTGGGTGCCCGTCGATCGTCGATCGTTGATCTGCCTTCAGCCTGATTATAGTCTAAAAAGGGCAAGCCTGCCTTGCCGATGGTTTCGTTAAAAGCGTTGCTCTTTCGATCCGGTGCGTCCAACCTCCAAGCGCTGCGAGCGGACGACAGTGGTCCTCCCTGGCGGTTCTGTAGGCCTCCGCCTCAGAGTCTGGACTGTAGCAAAAAGGCAAAAAGCTTTGTGCGCTTCGAACAACCTTTTAGCCGCTCAAGGCCAAGGCGATTCAGGTGACCGGAACTTTAGTAAGAAAGTAAGAACGATAATGAGGCCATTGCGTCGAGTATGAGCGCAGCGCATGGATTCAAGGCCCATGCCGGCGCTACCGACTTCGAGGGAATGGCCATTGCAGGCGTCATGTTAAGCCAAGGCCGGATCTTAGAGGCTGTTTTGAAATCGGCTTGCTGGGGGTTCCGTTTGAGGCTGGTTATGATTCAAGCTTTGGATGTGGACCGAGCAGAGCCGTGGCCAGATCGCTAAGAAGACCAAGCGGATCTGACGGATACGGAGTGGGAACAGATCGCTCCGCTGATGCCCAAGCCTTGGCGGCGGGTTTTGTTGCAACGGGGTGCAGAGAGGCCTGATGCGAGGTCAATCAGGCCTCTCTGCACCCCTATTCAGCCGTTGCAACAAAACCGGTTTACGGCCGCTATGAACGCGCATTCTCAAAAATGCACGTCACGCGCATGATCCACCTGTGCGAAATCCTCGGGTTCATGCCGATGGAGATGCTGTTCAGCGCTGCCCCGCATCGGCCGCACCCCGGAGGAAGCGCGCGACACCATGGAACTCGCGCAGCAGGTCGTATCTCTGCCGCACGGCACCAAGCGCGATCTGCTGGCCCTGGTCAAGAAAATGGTCGCCCTGGAGCGGGCCGCAGACGGAGCGGATAAGCATCAAGCTGATTGATCCGGCTGACGAAGGTCTACTATCATTGTCCTCGAAGAAGTTGCCTTAACCTGAGACTGGCTATCTATCGGTGGCGTACTCATGAAGAAGACTGTCGTTAGGGTTGTCTGTGCCATCGGCCAAGCGGGGCCGCTCGGCCTCAAAGGCCGTCTTCCATGGGAAGGCAATATGGGGTCAGAACAAGAACTGTTCCCAGAGACACGCTAAGGTCGAACGAAGCATGAACTTCGCAATTGATCTGTAGATGAAGCTGTCAGCCGGTTGAAAGCAGGTGGCCGGTGGCGGCCAAATTCCCTCGAAGTTGTGTATCGAGGGGAATGCGGATGGGCAGAAGAAGGCTTCTCAGTTCAAAGGAAGCGGCGACGCTTCTGGGCATAGCGGTGGACGAGGATAACCTTATCCGACATTTTACGTTGGAAACGGCGGACCGCTTGGAATGCGAACTTCGCCGCCGACCGCAAAACAAGCTGGGCTTCGCGGTTCAACTTTGCACAATGCGCCAAACGGGGCGACTATTGTCGGAGAACGAGCAGCCGCCAGCCGCTGCGATCAAATATCTTGCGGAGCAGCTCGGCATCGACCCTCGCCTGTACGAGCTTTATGCTCGCCGGGTACAGACCCGTTTTGATCATAGCCGGCATCTGATGGACTATCTCAGTCTTCGGGCGGCTTCCAAAGAAGATAGGCGAGCCGCTCTGATAGCTGCAATCGAAGTGGCAACCAACGGCGATCACGGACTGCCGATCGCGATAGCAGTCGTTGCCGAGTTCCGGAAACGAAACGCTCTCCTTCCCTCGCTGCATTCCATCGAGAAAATAGGTCTCGGCGGTCGCGCGATTGCTCGCCGACGGGCAGAGAACGCGATCATTTCGGGTATCTCGCTGGATCGGCTAGCCTCATTGGACAGGCTATTGGAGGTTGATCCGGTGATCGGCCAAACCCGCTTTCATTGGCTGCGATCGGCGCCAGACGCGCCAGGTGCGTATTCCGACGAAGCCGGCCATCGATTCCGATTTGAAGCCGGCCAGTCATTCCGATTTCATTCCGGCCGGTGTTCCGATTTGAAGCCGGCCATTTTTCGGACTGATCCTGGGTCTCGTTGATGTTTGGATTGGGTTTCGTTTCCGGTCAAGCTTGCGCTGTTTCAGACGCTCTTGGCGAGCGCTGTTTTCGCATGCTTTCCCCGGTGAGATCGATGCGATAGGCGTTGTGAACGAGGCGGTCCAGGATGGCATCGGCCAGGGTTGGGTTTGCAATGATCTCGTACCAGCGATCCAGAGGCAACTGGCTGGTGACGATCGTCGATCGGCGTTCGTAGCGGTCTTCAATGATCTCAAGCACATCACGCCGCTGGTCATCATTGAGTTTTTCCGGTCCCCAGTCATCGAGAATGAGAAGGTCGGTCTTGGCGAGTTGCTTGAGGATCCGGCCATAACGTCCGTCGCCTCTCGCGAGGGCAAGCGTTGCAAACAGCCGGGGAACGCGGTGATAGGCGACGGAGAAATCCTCTCGGCAAGCTTTGTGGCCAAGCGCACAGGCCAGCCAGCTCTTGCCGACGCCCGCCGGACTGGGCTCATAATGCCCGTTATCAGGATGGCGAGGCAAAGAAGATTGTCCGTTACGCCTTTCATCCGCGTTCG
>NZ_JBVVQV010000039.1:0-50034 GCF_055811235.1 Mesorhizobium sp. WSM4810
GCGGCCAACGCCGGTGCGGAAGCATCGATCGTTGCCGGCAAGATCCTCGAGAACAAGGGCCCGACCTTCGGCTTCAACGCCCAGACCGGCGAATATGGCGACATGATCGCCATGGGTATCGTCGATCCCGTCAAGGTCGTTCGCACGGCTCTCCAGGACGCGGCCTCGGTCGCCGGCCTGCTGGTCACCACCGAAGCCATGATCGCGGAGGCTCCGAAGAAGGAGTCGGCTGGCGGCGGCATGCCAGGCGGCATGGGCGGCGGCGGCATGGGCGGCATGGGCGGCATGGACTTCTAAGAAGTCCATAAGCACGCCCATGAATCTAAGTTGCTCAAGCCCGCAAGCGGGCTTGAGTGGCGGCATGGATTTCTAATCCAGCATTGCCTCGCATTCACGGAAAGGGCGCCGAAAGGCGCCCTTTTTGTTTGCTTTATTTAGCGGGCTGCCCGGCTCAGACGGCGGCGTCAATGCGCCGTGTCAGTTCCCCTTTGGCAGGCAAGGCACCTTCAATCAGCGCAGCGACTTCATCGGCCACCGCCAGCACCGGGGCGCGGTCGCGGCTGGCGCGCGCGATCACCATCAGCCCTTCCAGTGACGATTCGACAAGCAGCGCCAGGGCGCGGGCGCGGCGCTCAGGCACCCCTGCCCTGACGAAGGCCGCCTGCAGCAGGCCTACCCATTGCTCGAAAGCCGACCGGCACAGTTCGGCCAGTTCCGGCACGTCGGCCGGCGAGTCCAGCACCACGGGTGCGATCGGACAGCCAAGCGTGAACTGGTTGTCCTCCAGCATGCGTGCGACCGACTGGTAGATGTGGTGGACAGCCACCGCCGGATCCGTTTCGGCGGCCAGTTCTTCGCCAAGCCATCGGGACACCTTGTCCACGCTGTCGCGCGTCACCTCGATGACCAATTGGTCCTTGCCGCCCGGAAAATGAAAGTAGAGCGATCCTCTTGGCGCACCGGAGGCGCTCAAGATGTCGTTGAGCGAGGTGCCGTGATAGCCGCGCTGCCTCAGCAGCAGCGCCGTCGCCTCGATCATGCGGATGCGGGTGTCGTTCGCCATGTCAACCTCTGTCAGGAGTGAGCTTTATAGGCTTGCGCCGAATATGACAATCGGTCTATATAGTATGTAGATCAGTCTATATATTCGGCGTTTTATCGAAGAGGAGAATGACAAAATGACCATCCGTGAAGCAGAGGCCCAATGGCAGGGTTCGTTGAAAGAAGGCTCGGGCCGTCTGCGGCTCGGCAGCGGCGTTTTCGAAGGCGCCTATTCCTTCCCGTCGCGCTTCGAAAACGGTCCCGGCACCAATCCCGAGGAACTGATTGCGGCGGCACATGCCGGCTGCTTTTCAATGGCGCTGAGCGCCATACTGGGCAGCGGCGGCCATGTCCCCGTACGGATTCACACCGTCGCCAAGGTGCATCTCGGCACGAGCACGGCAGGACCGACGCTCACCCGCATCGACCTTGAAACGGAAGCCGAAATCCCGGGCCTGGCGCCCGAGGAATTCCAGCGCCTTGCCCAATCGGCGAAAGCAACTTGCCTCGTTTCCCGGGCTTTGGCAGGCGTGGCTGATATCAGGCTCAGGGCCGACCTCGTCACGGCCGCCGCTACGGAAAAATGAAATCAGGAGGTACCGAGATGGAACGGGATAGCATCATTGTCGTCCATCCCGACGACCAATCAAGACAGACGGCCGAGATCATGCGGCGCTTCAACGACGTGTTCCAACTTCATGATCCGTCGGCACTCGCCGAGCTGGTGGCCGAAGACTGCGTCATCGAAAACACCGTGCCGGCGCCGGATGGCGCCCGCCATGCCGGCCGGGAGGCATGCGTGCGGCTGTGGTCGGCGATCGCCAGCGAACCCGGCACCCGCTTCGACGTTGAAGAAACGTTCGTCGCCGGTGAGCGGGCGACAATCCGCTGGCGCTACTGGCCCGCCGAAGGCAACTCCATCCGTGGCGTCAATCTGATGCGCGTAGCGGACGGGCTGATCGTCGAAGCGATGGGATATGTAAAGGGATAGCGCCAACAGGTGCTACCGCACGGTCAGCGCCAGTTTTGCACCGAGCGCGACCAAGGCGCCGGCAAAGTGCGGCGCATCCAGGTCAGCACTACGGGCCGCGACACGACATGGCTGCGGATCGAGGCGGCGAAGATGCCGTAGCCGACAAAGACGACGAAGGTCAAAAGCATGAAGACGCTCGATAGCTCCAGCATCTTCGACAGTGCGTGCGGCTCGGTGGTGCTGACGTGTGGTCTTTGCCGGGTTCTGCAGCAGGGTGTGTCCATCACCCGCAGCGGAAGTTCGCTCGTCCTCGATTGGACTTGATTTTGGGAGTTGATTTGCTGCAATACAATAAGAATGCTACCAGATTTAGTCGTCAATATTTTTTGCCGATCAGCGATCAGCCTGCCAAAACGTAGGGCGCGTTCGTCCGCCGCGAAGTCCATCTCGGATTAGCGGGCGCGAGTTCGCGCTACCGGATATGTGCACATCCAGAAGAGCATCGCGAGGTTCGGCGGCATAGGTGCGGCCCCGTAGCCTCAAATCCCGTTTGCATGCATGAACAGCCACCACGGGCACCGGCCAGCGCGCGACGTTGAAGATAACGCAACGCATCCAAACCCAAGGAGATCGTCATGAATGATATTCAGGAGCGCGGCGAAGCCGCAATCGCAACCCCGTCAGCGCGAAGGGTCGACATCAAGCTCGAAGTCGCCGTCATCCCCGTTTCGGACGTCGATCGAGCCAAGCGATTTTACGGCGGCTTGGGTTGGAGGCTCGACGCCGACATCACAGGCGACGAATTTCGTGTCATCCAGTTTACGCCTCCGGGCTCCTCGTGTTCGATAGTCTTCGGCTCAGGGGTCACCCCAGGGCCCTACCCCCGGGTCGAGCTCGATGTCCTCGAAAGTGTTGGCGAGCTCGTCGTGTCAGACATCGAGGCAGCGCGCGCCGAACTCGCCGATCGCGGTGTCGACGTGAGCGAGGTTTACCACTATGCCGGCAGTGAAGGCCGTGTCAGCGGTCCGGACCCTGAGCGGCGCAGCTACTCCTCGTGGGCCTCCTTCAGCGATCCGTCCGGAAATGTCTGGCTGTTGCAGGAGGTCACTGCGCGAGCGCCCGGCCGCGTCGACGCTGACGACACCACATTTGTCTCGCCGGCCGAACTCGCGGCCGCGCTCCGGCGTGCGTCTGCGGCCCATGGCGAGCACGAGAAGCGGACAGGCGGCCAGCGTGATGAGAACTGGCCGGACTGGTATGCCGAGTACATGGTGGCCGAGCAGGCTGGCAAGCCGCTGCCGCTGTAAGGATGGATCACGACGTCATTTGAAACAGCATCGACGCAATAGTAACCCTTTGATCGAGGAGCCAGCGCCCTCGGCGGCTCGATCGAAGTGCAGGGCGTGCGCATCCCGGCACCCAACCACGCTTTGAGGCATTAGCGATAACGTTTTGATGTTTCGCGGGCAGACTCGCTTGCAAGCGACCGTGCTCTTATCTTCGGGCGCAAAGCGGCCTCCATCTGGCGCTATTTCATGGCCGACGGCAACTCGCTGCGCGGCGTCAACCTGATGCGCGTCGGGAACGGGCGGATCGTCGAGGCGATGGCTACATGAAGGGGTAGCACCGGCGGCTCTACCGCTCGGTCAGCGCCAGTTTTGCGCCGAGCGCGACGAAGGCGCCGGCGAAGGTGCGGCGCATCCAGGTGAGCACCATCGGCCGCGACACGACATGGCTGCGGATCGAGGCGGCGAAGATGCCGTAGCCGACAAAGACGATGAAGGTCAAAAGCATGAAGACGGAGCTGAGCTCCAGCATCTTCGACAGCGCATGCGGTTCGGTGGTGCTGACGAACTGCGGCAGGAAGGCGAAGAAGAAGATCGACAGCTTCGGGTTGAGGATGTTGATGAGGATGCCAGAGGTGATCACCTTGCCGGCCGAGCGCGGCGCGGCATCCTGCCCGACGTTCAAGCTACCGCTCTCCTTCAGCGTGTTCCATGCCATGTAGAGCAGATAGGCGACGCCCAGATATTTCAGCGTCTCGAAGGCGAGCGCGCTGGTGTGCAGCAGCGCCGCCAGACCGGTGATGGCGGCCGCCATGTGCGGAATGATGCCGAGCGTGCAACCAAAAGCCGCGATGATGCTGGCGCGCGCGCCACGCGAAAGTCCGGCGCTCAGCGTATAGAGAACGCCGGTGCCAGGCGAAGCCACGACGATCAGCGACGTCAACAAGAATTCGATGCTCACGATGCGTCCTCCGGTGACCTGCCGCCGGCAAGGTAGCCAGCGAAACGCGCGGGCACAAGCCAGCCCGAAGACCGTTAGTGCCTCATTTCGAATTTCGGGTCACGACCCAAGGCGGTATCCCTCGGCGGGATTTTAAAACCAACTCCCGTAGGCGACGTTTCGTCAGAATCGTCAGCTCGTTTCCTAAGGCAAACCTTGCACTGCTGGCCCTGCCGTCATCGCATTGGCCTGACTTTGGAAACCACCTTCACTGCGAACGAGGCCAGTCCGGTGCCAGTCCGGAACACTTCTTGACCCGATGCCGTGTAAGCTACAAACTTGTCCTTGCGCCGTGACCACCTCTCCTGAAGCGGGATAATCGTCATGTGTCACAAATCCTTTGGATCGCAGGAGCTGACGAAAGGCAAGGTTGCGGCGCATGCCCTGTCCTGCGCCGCTGTGTTGTTCTTTGTTGCGCGCCCGGTTTTCACGATGCTTCGCTCTGGCAGACAAATGCTTGCGGCGGCTCTCCTGCTTGGACTTTGCGCCAGCGCGAGCGCCGATGACGTGCTTTTCGAAAACGTCCGTATCTTCGACGGGAAGGGCGCCGCACTTTCGGCTCCGTCGAGTGTGCTGGTGCAGGGCAACCTGATCGCGCGGATTTCGACAAGTCCCATCGCGGCCGAGGGCGCGCAGCGCATCGCCGGCAACGGGCGAACGCTGATGCCGGGGCTGATCGATGCGCATTGGCACGCAATGCTGATTGCATCCACCCCGGCAGAGGCGATGGGCGACATCGGCTTCGCCAATCTTGCGGCCGGCGACGAGGCGACGGATACGCTGATGCGCGGCTTCACCACCGTTCGCGACGTGGGCGGGCCGGTGTTCGGCCTCAAGCGCGCGATAGATCAAGGCATCGTCGCGGGACCGCGCATCTATCCGTCCGGAGCCATGATCACCGTGACCAGCGGACATGGGGATTTCCGCCAGCTCAGCGACTTGCCCCGGACGATCGGCGGCTTGTTCACCCCCATGGAGAGGAACGGCGGCAGCATAGTCGTGGACAGCCCCGACGAGGTGCGTTTGCGTGCCCGCGAGCAATTCATGCAGGGGGCCGCGCTGCTGAAGCTGACAGCGGGCGGTGGAGTGTCGTCGCCCCACAGCCCGCTCGACGTCACCACCTTCACCGAGCCCGAACTGCGGGCCGCCGTTGAAATTGCCGAGAATTGGGGCACCTACGTCGCCGCGCACGCCTTCACCTCGGATGCAATCCGGAAGGCTGTCGCGGCTGGCGTCAAGTGCATCGAACACGGCTTCCTCATGGACGAGGCAACCGCCAAGCTGATCGCCGAAAAGGACGTTTGGCTGAGCTTGCAGCCGCTTCCCGAATTGATGAGGACAGGCCTCCGAGAGGGTTCGGTCGAGCGAGCCAAGGCCGATGAGGTGTGGCCGGGCATCGGCAGGACCTACGAACTCGCGAAGAAATACAAGATCAAGACGGCATGGGGCACCGATGTCCTGTTCTCCCGCGCGCTGGCGAAGCAGCAGGGAGCAATCCTGGCGTCGCTTGTGCGTTGGTACACGCCTGCCGAAGCACTCGTCATGGCGACCGGGACCAATGCCGAGCTGCTCGCGCTGTCGGGCCTTCGCAATCCCTATCCGGGAAAGCTCGGCGTGATCGAAGAGGGCGCGCTCGCCGACCTCCTGCTCGTCGAAGGCAATCCGCTGGAGAACCTCGACCTGGTGGGCGATCCTGCCAACAACTTCAAAATCATCATGAAGGACGGCCTGATCTACAAAAACACGCTGACTCAGTGAGGAACGACTGAGCCGCCCGTCTCTACTCGACGCATCCGATGGCCTGGCCGCAGAGCGCTGGAATTCCACAGCCGAGCGACCAGGAATGGCGGCTTCCCACCGGAGGTGGAAATTCAAACTGAGACCTATCGAGACCCGTTATCAGGGCGCCGGCAGACCATGCGCCTTGCGCGCCATCAGGCAGTCGTCGCCACCGGGCATGCAGGCGCGGCAGACGTCCGGTCTGACCTCGTAGATGCCGCAAATGGTCGACTTGCCGACCTCGCCGGAAAGTGCCGAACAGCGCACGCCGTCGCAGCGCATGCCGGCTTCGTCGGCAGCCACATATTTCTGCGGGATCCGGTCGAGCTGCGCGTCATCTTCGGTCGAGAAGCGCGGCCATTCGGATGAATAGGAACAGCAGGCGCCACAGCTCTGGCAGTCGAAGAGAGGGGCGGCGCGCTCCTCCAGTGATGAAAAGTCTCCGGCGCTCGCCAGGGCGAGCAGCCCTGACGCAACAGAATTCATACCGGCGTTGATCGGCAAGGGCGCTATTTTTTCTTCCTGGTCTTGCGCGACGCCACGTCCGCCGGCGACTTGAACAGGTCGGTCGCTGCCTCGGCGGCGACATCGGCTTTCGGCGCGGCGGCCGGCTTGGCCAGCTTTGCGGTGGCAGCGGCTGCTGCCGGCTGATCCTTGGCGGAAAATTTTATGGCCATATCAATCCTCGTCGGAGAAACGCGATGATGGCGCATTCGGGTTGCGAAGCCGGCCGATCAGCGCCGAGACCGCCGTGATGTTCATTTCCTCGGGCGACCAGTTCCTGGCCTCCTCAATGTGCCGGGGTGCCAGTTCGCGATGCGTGCTGCCGCTATAGGCGGCATCCTGATGGGTGACGCGCTCACGGGTCTTGGCATTTTCGCGGACATACTCGATCAGATAGTTCGGGCATTCGGAGCGGCCACGCACGCCGAGCCTGACCTGGGCATCGCCATGGGCGCGCTTGCAGCGCTCGAGCTTTTCGAGAACGCGCCGGACATACTCGACCGGCTTGTCGAGGGCTCCCACGACATCGGCGATGGTCGAATCGGCGGCGATCGCCTCTTGCGGGACGCGCTTGGTGGCCATCAGCGTTTGCCCACGCGCTTCGGCGCGGCCGCGAGCGCGGCGGCTGCAGCCAGTTCGTCGGCTTCTTTCTCCAGGCGCAGTTCGCGCAGCCGCGCGGTCTTGGCTTCCCGGGCCTGGCTGACAGCATCCTGCTCGGAAATAATGCGGTTGAGCGACATGGACTGGGTCTGGGACTTGCTGAAGATGGATTCGGCCTGGTCGCGGGATTTCTTCGAAGTGGCGGTCAAGGTCTTTCTCCCGGTTCGGAGCGTAATGCCGAAAATGGCGAGACTGGTCTTTCGACCAGGACCACGCACAAAGCAATACGGCAGTCGGATTCAAATTGCTGGAGCATCCTTAGCACGTTCAAGCGAACGCGCGGTGCTCTTTTCGAACTTTTGCGGCGCCCGAAACGCAAAAGGCCAGGCATTGCCTGACCTCCGCTGGAGCGCCGCGCGTCCGGTTGAACGCGCGTGCACTTGTTCATTCTGCGCATGATCCTTTCCGGAAACTGATGTTTCCGGGGTCATGCGCTGGAATTTGCCGTTCACCGGTGCCAGTACATCCGTGGTCACCGGCGAGGCTGAATTCCGTTTTAGGCCGCCTTCAACTGATCGGCGGACATCTTGCCCGACTTGTTGTCGCGGACCATCTCGTAGCCGAGCTTCTGGCCCTCGACGATGTCGCGCATTCCGGCGCGCTCTACGGCCGAGATGTGGACAAAAACGTCGGCCGAGCCGTCGTCAGGCTGAATAAAACCGAAACCCTTGGTGGCATTGAACCATTTAACTGTGCCTGTGCTCATAACGAACCCTTTCCGTGGCAAATATTCGTTCACCGTCATGCGAATGCACAACAGCGTTTGTCTCGATTTTGATGGGGGAAGTTCGTCAAAGGCGCGCCTGGACACGCGGATAACAAAAGTCGGTCAAACAAATATCGACGAATTGCTTTTAGACTTCTTTTGGCGCCGTGTCAATTTTTTGCTTTCACCGTCTGCTTTCGTCGTCGGCGGCCGATGGCGGCACGCTGGCTGCGCAGGCAATTCGACGGCGGATCTGACGCCGAAAACCGGCCCCAGCGCCAGCTGTTAAAAATGTAAAAAAATTGCGCCATGCCGGGAACCATCTTGGCATCCGTGCATTTTAAATATCGCCAGCAGTTCATGAGAGCAATCTCAGGAAAGGCTGACACAAAGGACGCCTCCCGTGCAATAAAACGCGCGAGGGGCGTTCTTTTATGCCGAGTAGCAATCGCCATGGCGGTCAGGGCCAAAGGCCGTGGCCTGTTGATTGACCGACGAGGCAGGGCTCCGGAACCGAAAACCCAGCCACCCGTTTCCCAAACAGCAGATTGATTCCGGGAGATGCGGCCATGGTGAACAAGAGTCAGATTGCGGGCCTAGCCAAGCAGCTCAAGGGCTCGGTGAAGAAAGCCGCCGGCAAGGCCACCGGCAACAGGCGCGTCCAGGCTGAAGGCGTGGCCGACAAGATCGCCGGCAAAATGCAGAAGGCCTATGGCGACATCAAGGACAAGTTCAGGAAGGTGATCTGACCCCTGCGCTGCTGTTTCGATAGCGATGAGGAAAGCGGTTTAGCGGTCCGCTGTCTGCTTCAGTTGCCGTTAGAAATTCAGGCTCTTTGAGAAAGCGTTGGTGAAGGCGATCTCGCCATGGTCGCCAACGGCTTCGCCAAGCGCCACGTCCATGCTGTCGCCGCTCACCCGCGCCAGCGCGAAGCCGCCCATATAAGCGGCCTTCGGCTTGAACAGGTCGAGCCCATCGCCGCGGTAGATCATCGCTGTCTCGTGCTGGTGGCCATGGAAGATGCCGATGACGTTGTAGCCCTTCAGCGCCGCCAGCAGCGCCTGCCGGTCCGCCTCGCTCCACCAGTGCGGCGCACCAGCGCCTTCATCGTCGAAGGTTCCTTTGGCGGCATCCCACCGTTCGATCGAGAAAACATCCCAACCATAGTGCTGGAACAGGATGACGGGGCGGCCGTCCGCTGCATAGGTCGCCAGATCCTGCTTCAGCCATGGCAGGCCGGAGACCGCGTCATGGCCGGAGTCGCCGGCGAAACGGTGCGTCTGGACGAGATGCAGGCCGCCCCAGTCCCACGAGTAGCAGTCGGTGTCGACATCGTAACTGGTCACCGGCACCGGCGGCTTGAAGAACACGCCGGTACGATGGTTGACCTCAACATAGTCCCGCATTTCGCGGCGGTACCAGTCGACGTGGTTTGGCGGGCCGTTCTGGTCGAGATCGTGGTTGCCGAGGCCGACATAGACCGGCACATGCACGCGATCGGGGCCGACGCCCTGCTGGAAACGCTGGCTGAACTGGAGCAACTGTGTGCCTTCGCTGGGCTGGATGACCTGGCCGCCGCCGTCGTCGGTCATGTCGCCGCCGACGACGAGGCCGAGCGGCGTGTCGATGCGGCTGCCGGCTGAGCGCAGGCCGGTGGCGATGCCGTTGATTTCGGCCGGCCAGTGCTTCTCGCCAATGGCGTTCAACGCGGCGACACTGCGCAGCAAGGCGGCGTCGGTCTTGCCTTCCTGCTGGCAATTGGGGCTCAGCCCGCCGGCCATGCGGCAGGCATGGACATCGGCGACGAACAGGAAGGTGGCGTCGACAGGCGCAATGCGCTGCCCGGTCTGTCCGAGCGCCGGTCGCGCAAGGACGCCGGCCGCAGCAAACCCAGCCGCCTTAGCCATGAAGCGGCGCCGGGAGAGTGATCCTGCCGAGATGCGATTCATGGCGTGAGATTCAGCACAGCCAGCGCCTCTTCGTCCAGTTGCCGCGAACGGTATGTCGACACGCTGCCGCAGGTCTGGCATTGCTTTCAGGTCAGGACTCAACTTGCGCGGGCAAACGCTATGAAGACTATATCCATCGCGACGGCACTTACCATCCTGGCGAGCGCCGCTCATGGTGCCGAGTGCATCGACGCCAAAGCCGCCAAGGCCGGATTCATTCTCGAAAGGCCCGGCATCCACAGCGAATTTCGACCGGCGGCGGGTGGAATGGTGTCGGTCGCCAACGAATACCAATCCCAATCGCCGCAGACGCAGTTTCTGTTCGGCGGTCTGATCGAGGTGTTTCGCGACAGTGAGACCGGTCAGCTTGCGATGATCCCGTTTTCGGATGTCAGAAAGCTGTTTCCTCTCAAGGCCGGGGCGAAAAGCACGACCGTTTTCGTCCGCCTCGCTGCAAACAAACAGCCGAAGGGCACCGAGACGCTCGAGATCAACGTAAAAGGCAAGGAGACGTTCAGCCTGGGCGACTGCAAATACAACGTGCTGGCGGTCAGGCAGACGATCAAGAACGAGGCCGGCAAGACCCAGGATGAATTCACCGCGCTCTACGCTCCCGACCTGCAGGCGGTTCTGGCCAGGCGCTATGACGAGGGCACCAACGCCGAAAGCGTGGTCGGCTACGAGGTCATCAAACCGCTCCCGAATTAACTCCCGGCAGGGGAGAAGGCGACTGGCGCTCCGGCATCAAAAGGCTTTGTACTGGCGCAGCACCCTGCGACGTCGCTTCGCTCTTGCTGAGGAAACTTCCTGCTCCAGCGCGTTCAGGCAATCGCGCAGCACAGCAGAATCCTGCGTCGTCTTGGCCATCGACATGGCGCCGGAATAGGTCGCGACCGCAAGCGCGGCGAAGCGCTGCGGATCGGTGTCCTGCTCCCTGCCCGCTTGCTGGTCGGCCCCGACCTTGTCGGCGATCGCCTGGCGCCACGCCGAAAAAATGCCGGCAAGGGCGGTGCGGAAATCCGGATCGGCAAGCGACAATTCATGCGCCAGGTTGTTGAGCGGGCAGCCGCGCACGAAACCCTGTTGCTCCAGTTCCGCGGCCACGGCCTCGAACACGCTGCGCACGCCCTCGCGCGTCGAGCCTGCCGCCTGCACCGGCGCGATCCATGTTGCTTCGACGGCCGCGGCGACCCGCTCCTCGATCACCGCCAGGGCCAGCGCCTTCTTGGTCGGGAAGTGATGATGCAGCGCGCCGCCGGTGACGCCTGCCGCGGCCATCAGGTCGCCGAGGCTGGAAGCGTGGTAGCCGCGCGCCTGAAACGAGGCTTCGGCGACATCGAGCACGCGTTTGCGCAGGCCTTCCGGGTCGTTGGTGCGTTTGCCGGGCCGCCCCTTTGGGCGAGCGGTCATCTCTGCTGACATTTTCCAACGATAGCAGATTGACAAAACAGGACAACCGGTCTGTTTTTAAAACAGGACGAATGCCCTGTTTTGGAGATTGCGCGATGAGCCTGCCCCTGAATGCCGCGTCGAAATCCGGCCTCAACGCTTCGCCGGTCGTCGAACTCAGGCAATACACGCTGAAACCTGGCCGGCGCGACACGCTGATCGGCATCTTCGACGGTCATCTGATCGAGGGTCAGGAAGCGGCTGACATGACCATCATCGGTCAGTTTCGCGATCTCGACCGGCCCGACATGTTCATCTGGCTGCGCGGCTTCGACGGCATGGTCGCGCGGAAAAATGCACTGACCGCTTTCTATGAGGGACCCGTATGGGCCGCCTGGCGCGACGCCGCCAACGCCACGATGATTTCCTCCGACGACGTGCTGTTGCTGAAACCGGCATGGCCGGGCGCCGGCTTCGAACTGTCGGGCGCACAACGGGCGGCCTTGCCGGGTCACGAAAAGCCAAGCAGAGACAATCGCTTGTCGGATATTGTTGCTATCAAGATTCATCATCTGCGGCCCGGCGCCGAAGCCGGCTTCGCCAGCCGCTTCGAAGCCGATGCGATTGCCGTGTTGGCGGCACATGGCGCGCGGCCACTTGCTGCGTTTGTCTCCGAACATGCCGAAAACAGCTTTCCCCGCCTGCCGGTACGATCAGGCGAAAATGTCTTCATCAGCGTCGCCGCCTTCGACAGCGCGGACGCCCATGCCCGCCACGAGGCAGTCCTTGCCGGTTCCCCGGAGTGGCAGGCATTCGAGCGGGATGCCCAGTCATGTCTGGCTAGATCGACCGAGACCTTGCGCCTATCTCCAACCTCACAGTCGCTGCTTGGGCGGTGAGAGGCGCTCCTTCAACCGATTTGCATCCTTGTCGCCCGCAATCTCCGCTTGAAGCCATTTGTGCAACGCGATACGCCGGTGCCGGGTTCGACAGACCGGAGAGACATGTGAGCGCGCCAGAGACCAGAACCGAAACCGACACGTTCGGCCCCATCGAGGTCGCCGCCGATCGTTACTGGGGCGCGCAGGCGCAGCGTTCGCTGGGCAATTTCAAAATCGGCTGGGAAAAGCAGCCGGCGTCGATCGTTCGCGCGCTCGGCATCGTCAAGCAGGCGGCGGCCGAAACAAATATGGAGCTGAAGCGGCTCGACCCGGCCATCGGCAACGCGATCATCGAAGCCTCTCAGGAAGTCATCGACGGCAAGCTGAACGATCATTTCCCGCTGGTCGTCTGGCAGACCGGCTCGGGCACGCAATCCAACATGAACGCCAACGAGGTGATCTCCAACCGGGCGATCGAACTGCTGGGCGGTGTCATGGGGTCGAAGAAACCGGTGCATCCCAACGACCACGTCAATATGAGCCAGTCGTCGAACGATACCTATCCGACGGCCATGCACATCGCCTGCGCCGAGCGCATCGTGCACGATTTGTTGCCGGCGCTCGGGCATTTGCACGCCGCGCTGGAGGCCAAGACCAAAGCATTCGCCCACATCGTCAAGATCGGCCGCACCCACACGCAGGACGCGACGCCCCTCACCCTTGGCCAGGAATTCTCAGGCTATGCCGCGCAGGTCGCCTCCTCGATCAAACGCATCGAGATGACGCTGCCCGGCCTGCAGGAATTGGCGCAAGGCGGCACGGCCGTCGGCACCGGCCTCAACGCGCCGGTCGGCTTTGCCGAGAGAGTGGCGGATCGCATCGCCGCGATCACCGGCATCGCCTTCATCACCGCGCCAAACAAGTTCGAGGCGCTGGCGGCGCATGATTCCATGGTGTTCTCGCATGGCGCCATCAACGCCTGCGCCGGCGCCCTGTTCAAGATTGCCAACGACATTCGTCTGCTCGGCTCCGGCCCGCGCTCCGGCCTTGGTGAACTGTCGCTGCCGGAAAACGAGCCGGGTTCGTCGATCATGCCGGGCAAGGTCAATCCCACCCAGTGCGAGGCGATGACCCAGGTCTGCATCCAGGTGTTCGGCAACAATGCGGCCGTGACCTTCGCCGGCAGCCAGGGCCATTTCGAACTCAACGTCTACAACCCGCTGATGGCCTACAATTTCCTGCAGTCGGTGCAACTGCTCGCCGACGCCTCCATCTCGTTCACCGACAATTGCGTCGTCGGCATCGAGGCGCGGGAAGACAATATCAAGGCCGCCCTCGACCGTTCGCTGATGCTGGTGACAGCACTGGCGCCGACCATCGGCTACGACAACGCCGCCAAGATCGCCAAGACCGCTCACAAGAACGGCACAACCTTGCGTGAGGAAGCGCTTGCCACCGGGCTGGTCAGCGAAGCCGACTACGACCGCCTGGTTCGGCCGGAGGAGATGACGCATCCGGGATGATCTTGCGCTGATCGCTTTACTGCGGTGAACAATCTGTAACCAAATCTGCATCTTTGGTGAACAGTCGCCCTGCTCTATGTGGATGGGCACCACAACCCCTCCCGGAGAGAGCCCATCATGTCCACCAACACGTCCGTTGCCGGTTCCGGCACCGTTTCGAACGCCGCTTCCAACGCCTCAGGCACCATCCTGCTCGGCCGTATCCTGCTTTCGGTCATCTTCGTGCTTTCCGGTTTCGGCAAGCTCACTGCGATCGCCGGCACCGCCGGTTACTTCGACAGCATGGGTCTGCCGATGCCGACCGTGACGGCGATTGTCGTCGGTCTGCTCGAGCTGCTCGGCGGCCTCGCCATCCTCATTGGCTTTCAGACCCGGATCACCGCCTGGGTGCTGGCAATCTTCACCGTCGCCACGGGATTGGTCGCCCACACCGGCTGGGCCGATCAGATGCAGATGATCAGCTTCATGAAGAACCTGGCGATTGCCGGCGGCTTCCTCGTACTGGCTTCCTCGGGCGCCGGCGCCTATTCGGTCGACGCCAAGCGCGGCTGAAGCAGTCCAGGAACCACTTGCAGCAAGGGGCGCGGAATTTTCCGCGTCCCTTTTTCGTTGTCGGTTTATGCCCGTCGATCAGCCGGCCGGACTTTCTGCTAGGATGAGGTGTCGGGGTGAAGCCAACCGCCGCCGACGTCGGAGGTGACCAATGCCCCGCAATGCGCTGCTTCTGCTTTCGCGGCTGCTGCTCGCCGCTCTATTCGTTCCGTCCGGCTTTCACGCGCTTACCGACATTGCCGGCACATCGGGGTATTTTTCCGGCCTTGGCCTGCCGCTGCCGACACTCGCAGCCTGGGCGACGGGCCTGTTCGAAATGATCGCCGGACTGCTCATCCTCGTCGGCCTCAAGACGCCGATCGTGGCGCTCCTGCTTGCCGCTTTCTGCATCGCGGCAGGCTTCATCGGCCACTATGGCCAGGGCGGCGACGATCCGACGCTGACCTTCATGCATTCGCAGATGCTGATGAAGGACATCGCGCTATCGGGCGGTTTTCTGGCGCTGGCAATGGCAGGCGCCGGCGCCTACTCGATCGACGGACGGATGCTTCGGATCGGCGCTGAAACGACTTGACCGACACAAGCTGCCGGATTGAGCCGAATACTTGACTGACCCAGATTACTTGGCTGGCATAGTGGGGCCGCCCTCGACCGCAAGCACCAGCCGGCGATTGGTGACCCTCGCCAGTTGCGCCAGTCGTCCGGCCGGCCGCTCGCCGTAAAGATCGGCCAGCGACGCCGGCAGCACCAGCGCCAGCACGCCATTGCCGCGCCTCTCCCATTTCAGCCGCGGCATGACCCCAGGCATTGCCGCCGTCAGCAGGTAGACGACGCGCATCACCGCGGCCAGCACACGGGCGCGCTCGATATAGCGCGGCGTCGCCAGCGCCTTGATTTCCGGCGCAATCGATTCGTTGAAGATGCCCTCATGACGGTAGGCGTTGGCCAGCGCCAGGAAGGCGCGGCCGGGATGGTCGACACCGATGAAGGAGGCGTGGGCAATGATGTTGAGCGATTGCTTGCCCCGGTATTCGGGATGCGCGCGCCAGCCGATGTCGGCAAGCAGGCAGGCGGCCTGGCGGTAGCGCGCCTCGTCGACCGTCTCTTCGATGCCGAAGGCGGCGAAGGTCTTGCCCGTCCACTCGACAAGCTCATGCGCGTGGGTGACCGAGCGCGAACGCAGCCGGGCGAGTTCTTCCGAGGCCGAGATCAGCGGATCCGCCTTCTGCTCGGCTTTATCGAGCAGCGAATAGAGAAAGCCCTCGCGCACGCCAAGTGCCGAGACGATGATCCTGGACGGCTGCATCGCCGCCATGATCTCCTGCAGCACGATGGCGCCATAAGGCAGCAGCGAGCGGCGGTTCTTCGAGACGCCTTCGATACCCCTTATCTTCTCGATCTCGCCCTTGGCGACTTGCTTGAGGAAGTTCGCAGCGCTGTCGATGCCGATCTCGTAATGATGCATGACACTCAGCGGATAGCTGGTCATTTCCATGTACAGCCGGGCGAGGTTTCGCCAGGTGCCGCCGACCGCATAGAACGGCCTGCCCTGCCCGCCTTTCAGCAGCTTTGCCTTCGCGAGCTCGTCGCGCGCTATCTTTGCCGCCTGGGCCAGCGAGTTCTTGGCCATGTCCTGCAGGCGCAGGCCGCCCAGCGGCAGCGTGATGCCGTCGCCGATTGCCTCGCCATCGACGTCGACCAGTTCGAGGCTGCCGCCGCCGAGGTCGCCGGCGATGCCGTTGGCCGGGTGGAAGCCGGAAATGACGCCAAGCGCGGAATAGTGGGCTTCCTGGCGCCCGCTCAGGACCTGGACCTCGGTCTTGAGCACATCTTCGGCGCGGTGGATGAAATCGGGGCCGTTGACCGCCTCGCGGGCGGCGGCGGTCGCCAGCACATACATATGCTCGGCGCCGGCCTGCTCGGACAGCGCACGGAAACGCCGAAACTCCTCCATCGAACGGGTCACCGCCTCGGGATCGAGCTTTCCGGTCGAGACGATGCCGCGACCGAGGCCGGCCAGCATCTTTTCGTTGAACAGCGTGGTTGGCGAGCGCGCCAGCCCCTCATAGACGACAAGCCGGATCGAGTTCGACCCGATGTCGATGATGGACAGCGGTCGGCGGTCCTGAAGCCGGCCCTGGGACGTTGAAATCATCAGCCGGTCGCTGCGGCGTTTTTCTTGCGGCGCTTGAACTGCGCGATGCGCTTGGGCGCATGCGATTTCAGCGCATCGCCGCGTCCGGAGAGGCTCGGATTGGTCATGAAATATTCCTGCGCGTTGAACGGTTCCTCGCCCTCCTCGAGCGTGGCGCGCCGGGAGGTTCCGTCAGCCAATACGTCGAAACTTTGCTGGTTGTCCATGATGTTGCCCAGCATGATCTGACCGAGGACTTGTTCATGCACCGTTGGATTGGTGATCGGCACCATGGTTTCGACGCGGCGGTCGAGATTGCGCGGCATCAAATCGGCCGATGAGATGTAGACGATCGCCCCGTCCGACGGCAGTCCATGGCCGTTGCCGAAACAATAGATTCGGCTGTGTTCGAGGAAGCGGCCGACGATCGACTTGACCCTTATGTTTTCCGACAGGCCCGGCACTTGGGGCCTCAGGCAGCAGATGCCGCGCACGACGAGATCGATCTCGACGCCGGCGCGGCTGGCGTCATAGAGCGCGTCGATGATGATCGGGTCGACCAGCGAATTCATCTTCATCCAGATGCGGGCCGGCCTGCCCTCCAGCGCATGGCCAATCTCGTCCGAAATGTGCTTGAGGATGCGCTTGCGCAGCGTGAACGGCGAGATGGCCAGCCGCATCTCCTCGGCCGGCTCGGCGTAGCCGGTGATAAAATTGAACAGCTGAGCGACATCGCGGGCGATTGTCGGAGCGGTGGTGAAGAAGGACAAGTCGGTGTAGATGCGCGCGGTGACCGGATGGTAGTTGCCGGTGCCGAGATGCACATAGTTGCGCAGCTTGCCGTCCTCGCGCCGCACCACCAGCGACATTTTCGCGTGGGTCTTCAGTTCGAGGAAGCCGAACACGACCTGAACGCCGGCGCGCTCGAGGTCGCGCGCCCAGCGGATGTTGGCTTCCTCGTCGAAACGCGCCTTGAGCTCGACCAGCGCGGTCACCGACTTGCCGGCCTCCGCCGCGTCGACCAAAGCGCGCACGATCGGGCTGTCGTTCGAGGTGCGATAGAGCGTCTGCTTGATCGCCACCACTTCCGGATCGGCCATCGCCTGGCGCAGGAACTGCACCACCACGTCGAAGGATTCGTAGGGGTGATGAACGATGATGTCCTTCTCGCGGATGGCGGCGAAACAGTCGCCGCCGTGCTCGCGGATGCGTTCGGGAAAGCGCGGATTGTAAGGCTTGAATTTGAGATCGTCGCGGGCGATGGCGACGATCTCGGAAATCTGGCTGAGCGCCAGCGGACCGGTGAGCACGCTGATCCGGCTCGACGAGACGCCAAGCTCGCCGGCGACGAACTCGCGCAGTTCGGCCGGCATCAGCTTGTCGAATTCGATGCGGATGACCGAGCCGCGACGACGCCGTTTCAGCGCCGTCTCGAACAGGCGCACGAGATCCTCGGACTCCTCCTCGACCTCGATGTCACTGTCGCGGATGATGCGGAACGTACCGGAGCCCTTGACCTCGTAGCCGGGGAACAGCTTGCCGATATAGAGGCCGACCGCTTCTTCCAGCGGAATGAAGCGGACATGATGCTTGCGGTCAGGCAAGCGGATGAAGCGCTTCAGCGCCACCGGCAGACGCAACAGCGCGCTCATCTCCTCGCCATTCCTGCGTTGGCGCAGTTGCAGCGCCATCGAGAAGCCGAGATTGGGAATGAACGGGAACGGATGCGCCGGGTCGATCGACAGCGGTGTGAGCACCGGAAACACCTGCTCCTGGAAATGATCCTCGAGCCAGGTCTTCTCGTCCTTGGTCAGCCCATCGCGGCTGATGCTCTCGATGCCTTCCTTGTCGAGCAGCAGTATCAGAGCGGATAGGCTGTTCTGCTGGTCCTCCTGCAGGCGCTCGACCTCGCGCAGCAATTGTTCCAGCTGTTGTTCGGGGGTGCGGCCGTCCGCGCTCTTCAGCGTGATGCCTTCGCGAACCTGGCCGGCGAGGCCGGCGACACGGACCATGAAGAACTCGTCGAGATTGGCGGCCGAAATCGACAGGAAGCGGACCCGCTCGAGCAGCGGATGGTTGGCGTTCAGCGATTCTTCGAGGACGCGGCGGTTGAATTGCAGCCAGGAAAACTCGCGGTTGACGAAGCGGTCCGGATTGCCGCCCTCTGGGCTCGCCACCTCGACAGTGGTGAATTCGCTCTGCACCGGCTTTAGTTCGTTCATGGTTCCTGCTCGTTTCGCACCCGCTGGCCACAGCGTCGCGCGTCGTTGCGGACGCGCAAAAGGACGCTCCCACCACTTAAGCTACGCATGATCCCCAGCAAAACCGAATTCGGTTTCGGGGCCATGCCTTAACCGGCTTAGCTTATCCTGTGACAGGCTTTTACGACAGTTTGATTTCATCGATCTTGCAAAGAGACTGCTTATGATCCAGATGCAATCCACGTACAGCGCGGCGCGTCCTTTGGACGCGCAAAGGACGCGGTGGAATTATGATTTTGCACATGATCCGGGGTCATGCGGCAAATATAGGAGACGACGATGGCAGGCGGTTCCATTCCCCATTTCCAGAACGATGCGGGCTATCCGGCAATCGACATCGGCGTCAAGGAATTCATGTGCACCGGCGCTAACCCGCCCTTCGACCATCCGCATGTGTTTCTCGACATGGGCGACGACAATGAAAAGGTCTGCCCCTATTGCTCCACGCTTTTTCGCTATTCGCCAAAGCTGAAGGCGACGGAAACACAGCCTGCCGGATGCCTCTATATCCACCAGGCCGCCTGACGCGCACGCCATCCGATGGACGACACCCGGTCCCGGCAGGTCGTTATCGCCGGAGCCGGCGTCGCCGGACTGACCGCGGCACTGGCGTTTTCCGAGCGCGGCTATCTGGTGCGGCTGTTCGAACAGGCGCCGCGCCTCGAAGCGGCCGGTGCCGGCATCCAGCTCTCACCCAACGCGACGCGCATCCTTCGCCAGCTCGGCGTGCTCGACCGGCTGTTGCCGGCGGCGGTGCGGCCGGAGGCGGTCGTGCTCAAGGACGCCGCCACGCTGCGTGAGCTGGCGCGGGTGCCGCTTGGCGAAGCGGCCGAAAGGCGCTGGCAGGCGCCTTATCTCGTCGCTCATCGGGCTGACCTGCAAGATGCACTGAAGGCGCGCCTTGCCGAACGGCCGGACATCAGTCTCGTCACTGGCGCGCGCGTCGGCGGCATCGCCACAGGACCGCGCCATGCCACGGCAACAGTCGAGATTGCCGGCAAGACAGTCGAAGCCGGCGGCTTTCTGCTGATCGGCGCCGACGGCGTCTGGTCGGCGATCCGGGCTTTTGGCGGGTTTGCGGCCAAAAGCCGGTTTTCGGGCGAGCTTGCCTGGCGCGCTACGATCAGTGCAGACAGTGTCGCAGGAGAAGCCCTTGCGGCGGTCGGCGCCGCCAATTGCGTGACCACCTTCCTGCATCCCGGCTTCCACCTCGTCGCCTATCCGGTCAGCAACGGCACGGCGTTCAACCTGGCTGCCTTCACCAGGGGCGAGATCATGGCCGAGCGCTGGTCGGGCCACGCCGACCCCAATATCCTCCTCGGCGCCATGCGTGGCACGGCGGCAGCACTGGCCCGGCTTGCCGAGGATGCCGGCCCGTGGGCTGCGTGGCCGATCCATACGGTAGACCAGGCACAGCCATGGACGACGCCCGCCGGCATCGCGCTGATCGGCGATGCGGCGCATGCGATGACGCCGTTCGCGGCGCAGGGGGCGGCGATGGCGATCGAGGATGCCGCAACCCTTGCCGGCTTTGTCGCCGCCTCACCCGCCGATCCCTGGGGCGCGCTTGCCGCCTGGGAGAAGATGCGGCGGCCGCGTGTCGCCAAGGTCGCCCGCCGCGGTGCCGTCAACCGGCTCGCCTGGCATGCAGCGGGGCCGGTGGCCGTCGCGCGCAACCTGTTCCTGAAGTGGCGCTCGCCGGAAAAGCTCGCGGCCGATCTCGACTGGCTCTATGGCTGGCGGCCGCCGGATGGCGATCGGCAATGAAAGCTCGACCGGTTGGCAGGACAGCGCCCCCTTCTGTCCTGCCCTCTTTGCCAAAAACTTGGCATCTCCCCCACTTGGGGGGAGATCGGCCGTCACCTCGGCTTTTGCCAATCTCCAACGTTGCAGGATGAAGCGCGGCGCCGAAACTGAATATCTCCCTCCTTGGGCCTCCTTGTGGGAGAGATGTCCGGCAGGACAGAGAGGGCGCGCCGGATGAGGCGCTGATTACCCGGAGCATCAATTATAAATCCGCATCGACAGGTCGAGTGAGGCCGGCAGTGGATTCCACCAGCCTGTCCGCAGGCCGGCGATACGCAGAGCCGCCGCTGTCCAGGTGTTGCAGCCAACCAGCGCATTGAAATGGCCGTTGGCTTCGTAGAAGCGGTCGAACTTGGAATAAGCGGCATTCTCGATCAGGATCGGACCGTTCGGCCCTTGCTGGAAACTCGCCGCGATGAAGTCGAGCAGCGCTGCAAAACGCTGCTCGCTGATGTCGAAGCCGGCGACGTCGGGGTGCGGCTCGACAATGTTGCCGGCGACATCGACATGCATCACCGATGCGTCCAATGTCAGCGCCTTCATCACCGGCGCCGCCTTCAGTTCCGACCAGGTCGGCGTCTCCAGATAGAAGGCGCGGCCTCCCCAGCCGAAGACGATGTAGCGGACCCCAGCCATGTCGGCCGGAAGGCCGCCACCGACCAGGAAATGGAAGCGCTTGCGCACGTCGTCATCGACCGGGATGGCGATATCTGTGTGGATCGGATTTTTCAGCACCAGGACGTGCCTGGTGGCGGCGGGATCGGCGGCGGCCGCCGGCAAGAGCGGCCGTGGAATGAATGTGCCCAGAACCACGGCAAGCACGATTGCCACCACCAGAATGGCGAGAAAACGCCCAAGCTTTTTCACGAGGGACGGCTTTTTCATGAGGGACGGCCTCGCAATCGGGGCGCAATCGCCTGCTGACGGCTCAGACGCAAAAGAGCCCGGCAGGGTTTCGGCCGGGCTCTTTTGATTCGCGTGAGAGCAATCAGTGCAGGATTTGCGACAGGAACAGTTTTGTGCGCTCGTGGCGCGGATTGTCGAAGAACTCGGCTGGCGTGTTCTGCTCGACGATCTGGCCCTGGTCCATGAAGATAACCCGGTTGGCGACCTTGCGTGCAAAGCCCATCTCGTGGGTGACGCAGAGCATGGTCATGCCCTCTTCGGCGAGGCCAACCATCGTCTCCAGCACTTCCTTGATCATTTCGGGATCAAGCGCCGAGGTCGGCTCGTCGAACAGCATGATGCGCGGATTCATGCACAACGAGCGGGCGATGGCGACGCGCTGCTGCTGGCCGCCGGAAAGCTGACCGGGATATTTGTTGGCCTGTTCCGGAATCTTGACACGCGTGAGGAAGTGCATGGCGATTTCCTCGGCCTGCTTCTTCGGCGTCTTGCGCACCCAGATCGGCGCCAGCGTGCAGTTTTCCAGGATGGTCAAATGCGGGAACAGGTTGAAGTGCTGGAACACCATGCCGACCTCGCGGCGCACCTCGTCGATCTTCTTGAGATCGTTGGTCAATTCCTTGCCGTCGACGATGATCTTGCCCTTCTGGTGCTCTTCCAGCCGGTTGATGCAGCGGATCATCGTCGATTTGCCCGAGCCCGAAGGGCCGCAAATGACGATGCGCTCGCCGCGCATCACCTTCAGGTTGATGTCCTTCAGCACATGGAATTCGCCGTACCATTTGTGCATGGCGATGATGTCGATGGCGACATCGGTGGTGGAAACCTGCATCTTGGCGGCATTGACCTTGATCTCTTCCGCACTGACTGCATTTTCTATTGTCATGGAAGGTTCCCTTTTTTGTTCTTAGCGCTTGTGGCCGGTGTCGAGCCGGCGTTCCGTGAACATCGAATAGCGCGACATGCCGAAACAGAACAGCCAGAAGACGAAGGCAGCGAACACCAGGCCGGACCTGGCCGTTTGCGGCGTTGCCCAGTTGGGGTCGTTAAAATTCTGTTTGACGACGCCGAGCAGGTCGAACATCGAGATGATCGAGACCAGGCTGGTGTCCTTGAACATGCCAATGAAGGTATTGACGATGCCGGGAATGACCAGCTTCAGCGCCTGCGGCAGCACGATCAGGCCCATTTTCTGCCAGTAACCGAGGCCGAGCGAATCCGCACCCTCATACTGGCCCTTGGGGATCGCCTGCAGGCCGCCCCGCACCACTTCGGCCATATAGGCAGCGGCAAACAGCGAAACACCGATCAGCGCGCGCAGGAACTTGTCGAAGCTGACGCCGGCCGGCAGGAACAGCGGCAGCATGACGCTGGCCATGAACAGCACGGTGATCAGCGGGATGCCGCGCACCGTCTCAATGAAGATGACGCACAGCATCTTGACAATCGGCATCTTCGAGCGCCGGCCGAGCGCCAGCACGACGCCGAGCGGCAGCGACACAGCAATACCGACGAAGGACAGGGTGAGCGTCACCAGCAGCCCTCCCCATAGCGGGGTTTCGACATGCGGCAGGCCGAACACGCCACCAACCAGCAGGATGAAGGCAAAAATCGGCAGCGCCCCGAAGAACAAGATGGCGTTCAGCCCCTTGCGCGGCACCTTCGGGATGAGCAGCGGCACCAGAAGCGCCACGAACAGGATGGCGACCAGGATCGGCCGCCAGCGCTCATCGATCGGATAGCGGCCGAACATGAACTGGCCGAACTTGGCGTTGACGAAGGCCCAACAGGCGCCGGACCAGCCGTCCGGCTGGATGCCGCCCTGTGCCGCCGTGGCGCAAAAGGTACGGTCCGCGCCGGTCCATTGGGCGTTGATGAAGGCCCAGCTGAGCAGTTGCGGCAGGATCATCGCGACCAGCACGATGCCGATGATGGTCAGGATCGTGTCACCGGTCGACGCAATCAGGTTCTTGCGTATCCAGGCGCCCAGGCCGCGCTCGCTTGCAGGCGCCGACTGTGCCAGCGCCATTTCGACGCGGACGAAGGAAAGATCGTGCTCCTGCATGTCTCTACCTCTCCACCAGCGCCATTCTGGCGTTGACCACGTTCATGACCGCCGACGTCAACAGGCTGAGTGCGAGATAGACCACCATCATGATCAGCACGCACTCGATAGCCTGGCCGGTCTGGTTCAGCACCGTGCCGGTCGTCGCAGTCAGATCCGGGTAGCCGATGGCGATGGCCAGCGACGAGTTCTTGGTCAGGTTCAGATATTGGCTGGTCAGCGGCGGAATGACGATCCGCATGGCTTGCGGAATGACGACAAGCCGCAGGATCGATCCCGGCCGCAGCCCGAGCGCACCGGCTGCCTCGGTCTGACCCTTATTGACGCCCATGATGCCGGCCCGCACGATTTCGGCGATGAAGGCCGCCGTATAGAAGGACAGCGCCAGGTAGAGCGACAGGAACTCCGGCTTGACCTGAAAGCCGCCAGTCAGGTTGAAGGTCGATTGCTTTGGATAATCGAAGCTCAGCGGGAAGCCGCTGAGCGCGTAGGCCAGCAACGGCAAGCCGATGATCAAAGCCGCCGATGTCCAGAACACAGGGAATTGCTGGCCGGTCGCCATCTGCCGCTGACGCGCCTTGCGGGCGACGAACCACGCCATGGCGATGCCGAGAAGCAAAGCGACCAGGATCAGCCAGGAGCCTTCGCCCCATACGGCTCGTGGAAAATAAAAGCCGCGTTGGTTGAGAAAGGAGCTGAACGGCAAATTGATGCTTTCGCGCGGCGGCGGCAGCACCGAAAGCACGCCGGAATACCAGAAGAAGATGACCAGCAGCGGCGGGATGTTGCGAAAGACCTCGACATAGACCATGCAGATCTTGCGGATCAGCCAGTTGTGCGAAAGCCGGCCGACGCCGAGGATAAAGCCGATGATGGTGGCGGTGACGATGCCGGCGGCGGCAACGATGAGGGTGTTGATAAAGCCGACCACGATGGCGCGGCCATAGGTCGAATCCGACGAATAGGCGATGGCGCTGTCACTGATGTCGAAGCCGGCGCGACCCCTGAGGAAGCCGAAGCCTGACGCAATGCGCAGGCGCGTCAGATTGTCGATGGTGTTTTGGACGATCCACCAGACCAACGCAACCAGCACGATGACGACCACCGCCTGGAAGACTATGCCGCGGACCTTTGGATCATTGATGAAGGAGCCGCGGCTTGGCTCCTCGCGAAGAATTTCCTGCGATGCCATTCGACCATCCCCTGGAAAGAGAAACCGGGAGGCAGACGATCTGCCTCCCGGATCACATTTCGATCAGCGGATCGGCGGAGAGTATTGCAGACCGCCCTTGGTCCACAGCGCGTTGATGCCGCGCGCGATCTTCAGCGGGCTGCCCGACCCGACATTGCGTTCGAACATTTCGCCGTAATTGCCGACGGTCTTGACGATGTTGACGACCCAGTCGTTGGAGACACCGAGATCGGTGCCGATCTTGGTATCGGCCTCCTGGCCGAGCACGCGCTTGATCTCGGGATTGTCCGAGGCCTTCATTTCCTCGACATTGGCCTTGGTGATGCCGAGTTCCTCTGCCTGCAACAGCGCAAAATAGGTCCACTTGACGATGTGGTACCACTGGTCATCGCCCTGGCGCACGGCCGGTCCGAGCGGTTCCTTGGAGATGATCTCAGGCAGCACGACGTGGTCGGCGGGCGCGCCCAGCGTCAGCCGGATGCCGTAGAGACCTGATTGGTCGGTGGTGTAGACATCGCAACGGCCGGCGTCATAGGCCGCGTCGACCTCTGACAGCTGTTCGAAGACGACCGGGCTGTACTCCATCTTGTTCGTCTTGAAGTAGTCGGCGAGGTTGAGTTCGGTCGTGGTGCCGCTCTGTACGCAGACCGCCGCGCCCGAAAGCTGCAGCGCGGAATTCACCCCCGGCAGCTTCTTGGCGTTGATCATGAAGCCTTGTCCGTCATAATAGGTGACACCGACGAAGTTCAGACCAAGTGCCGTATCGCGGTTGATGGTCCAGGTAGTGTTGCGCGACAGAACGTCGATCTCGCCTGACTGCAGTGCGGTGAAGCGTTCCTTGGCACTGAGTGGCGTGAACTTGACCTTGGTGCCATCGCCGAACACGGCGGCCGCGACAGCGCGGCAGAAGTCCGCATCGATGCCTTGCCAGTCGCCCTTGTCATCCGGCGCCGAGAAGCCGGCCAGACCGGTCGACACGCCGCATTGGATGAAGCCCTTGGCCTTGACGTCGTCGAGCGTGGCCGCCGACGCGGCCGAAGCCACCAATCCAAGCGCGGCGGCGCCCAGAATGCCGATTGCAATGTGTTTCATAACCCACAGACCCTTTTCTGTTTTTTTCAGGCGAACCTGACTTTTTTTTCCGTGTGAACGCAGCTTCCCGTTCCGGCCCATTACCGGAACCCGCATCGCAACCGACGCGCTGCCTCCCATTCACGAACTGCATCGAAGGCGATTATCACAGTGAGGTCAAGGAAAATGACCGAAACCCAAAGAGTTTCAAACCATTTGCCGCAAATGCCTGAATTGCAGACAAACGCGCCCGAAAATTAGCCAGCAACTGCGAGGTCCGGCCAACGCGAATCGGAGCTGGCTTCTAAAATCCGTCTTCGGGGAGGCAGCGCCGCGCCGGAAAGCCATCGGAGCGATTGGCACAACCAGTCCGCCGGCTGGCGGTTGGCGAACGGTTGCGCGGCCAATGCCGCCGCACTATGGCTAGCGCTTCATCAGAGGCGAAGCGCAATGGCAAAAGACGGCAATGAAATGGGCATCAACACGCGGCTTGCCCACTCGGGCAACAATCCGCATGACTATTTCGGCTTCATCAACCCGCCGGTCGTGCATGCCTCGACCGTGCTCTTTCCCAACGCGGCGACGATGGCGGCACGCGGCCAGAAATACACCTACGGCACGCGCGGCACGCCGACCACCGACGCCCTTGCCAGCGCCATCGACGGACTGGAAGGCTCGGCCGGCACGATTGTGGTGCCCTCCGGCCTGGTGGCGGTGACAGTGCCGCTGCTCGCCTTCCTGTCGGCGGGCGACCATGTCCTGATTGTCGATTCCGTCTATCACCCAACCCGCAATTTCGCCGACACGATGCTGAAACGGCTAGGCGTCGAGGTCGAATATTACGATCCGCATGTCGGCGCCGGTATAGCGGCGTTGATCAAATCCAACACCAAGGTCGTGTTCACCGAATCGCCGGCCTCCAACACTTTCGAGGTGCAGGACATACCGGCCATTTCCAGCGCGGCACACGCCGCAGGTGCGATCGTGATGATGGACAACACCTGGGCGACGCCGCTCTACTTCCGCCCGCTCGACCACGGCGTCGACATCTCGATCCATGCGGCGACGAAATATCCGGCCGGCCATTCCGACGTGCTGCTCGGCACGGCGTCGGCCAACAAGGCCTGCTGGAAACAGCTTTGCCAGACATTTTACACGATGGGCTGCTGCGCCGGGCCGGACGACGTCTATCAGGTGCTGCGCGGCCTGCGCACCATGGGTGTGCGCCTCGACCACCATCAGCGCAGCGCCCTGGCCATCGCCGGCTGGCTGGAGGGCCAGCCGGGCGTGGCGCGGGTGCTGCATCCAGCGCTTGCCAGCCATCCCGACCACGATCTCTGGAAGCGGGACTTCTGCGGCTCGAGCGGCATTTTTTCGATCGTGCTCAAGGGCGGCGGCCAGAAACAGCAGCATGCCTTCCTCGACGCGCTCAGGATATTCGGCCTCGGCTATTCCTGGGGCGGTTATGAGAGCCTTGCTGTGCCGGTCTTCCTCGGCGACCGCGTCGTCGCCAAGGGTCCTTATGATGGCCCGCTCATCCGCCTGCAGATCGGGCTTGAGGATGTCGAGGATTTGAAGGCCGATCTGGCGCGCGGCCTCACTGCGGCGGCGGGTTGAGCTACGGTAGCGAGCTTCCAACACCGATTCAGAAAACGCGCTCAACCTCTTGAAAAGACTAGCCGGATCACGCTGTGTAGCTGCTCCGGCTGGCGGCCGGACCTCGCCTGATCTACCCGCGTCGCGCAACAATATTTCCCAAATCCGCTATTTCTCGGATTGGTTTGGCTTTCGAATTCAGCAGTCTGGCGTCATTGCAAGGCGTTTCAAAGTTCAACACTCCTCGGGGATCAACCCCAGAGTGGGATAAACCCCAGAGCACCCATGGCCTTTCGTCTTTTTTCTCCCATACTGGCCGGCGCGACACTGCGCGAGCGCATGATCGCCTGTTTCGGTGCGACGATCGGCATTGCGCTGACCGGCGCGATGGGTGGCCTCGTGCTCGGCAGCGGCCCGCATGTGCCGCTGCTCGTGGCGCCGATGGGTGCCTCGGCCGTGCTTTTGTTCGCAGTGCCGGCGAGCCCGTTGGCGCAACCCTGGTCGATCATCGGCGGCAACACCATATCGTCGCTCGTCGGCGTGATTGTGGCGCGTTTCATACATGAGCCCGTCCTTGTGGTGGGCATTGCGGTATCGTTGGCCATCGCCGCAATGTCGTTCACACGCTGCCTGCATCCACCAGGCGGCGCGGCGGCTCTCACGGCGGTGTTCGGCGGCCCGGCCGTCATCGACGCCGGCTTCCTGTTTCCGTTCGTGCCGGTGGCATTGAACTCGATCGTGCTGGTGGCGCTCGGATACGGTTTTCACAAGCTGACGCGACGGACCTACCCGCATGGTACCACCGCTGCGTCAAAGAACAGCCACGGCACCATCGATCCACCGGCGCAGGAGCGTATCGGCTTCCGGCCCGAGGACATCGATGCTGCGCTCGGCGCTTTGGAGGAGACGTTCGACATCGACCGCAACGATCTCGAACGGCTACTGCGGCAGGTGGAGTTACAGGCGATGGTGCGTCGCACGCACCGGACCTTGCTGTGCGAGGATATCATGTCGCGCGACGTGATTGCCGTGGACGAGCATGCTGATGCCGACGAGGCGCGTCATCTGCTGCTCGATCACAATATCCGGATGCTGCCGGTCGTCGACGCGGAGGCCAAGCTTATCGGCGCCGTCGGACTGCGCGAACTGGCGCGGGCGGCGCAAGCGGTGAAAAGCGTGACAAAGGCCGTGGCGACTGCCTCGGCGAGCGCGCCGGCCATGGGCCTCCTGCCGGTGCTTACCGACGGCCGCAGCCACGCCGTCGTCATCGTAGACGACAACCAGCACATCCTCGGCCTCCTCACGCAGACCGATCTGCTGGCCGCAACGGCACGCGCGCAAGCTGGCGACAAGGCGTTGGCGGAAGCGGCAGCGTAAGCGGTGCCGGCCGCCGGGAAAAATGTTCGGGAACCTTTTCGCGGTTAGCCCGTCCAATGTTTCGATCGGAGGATTTGCTTCCGGTCATGAGATTGGCTCGCGATGAGGAAACCGGCCATATCTGCGACCGTCATGCCCGCCGCATCTGGCGAGATGCAGCTTGTCGGCCGTGCGCTGGCGCGCGAGGGCGGAGCCTTCCACACGATTATCAAAATGCACAACCAGCGACTCTATCGTATCGCCCGCAGCGTCGTCCGCAACGACGGCGAGGCTGAAGACATCGTGCAGGAGGCCTATGTCAGGGCCTTTGCCCAGCTCGGGGATTTTCGCGGCGAATCCTCTCTCGCCACATGGCTGTCGCGCATCGTCATCAACGAGGCGCTTGGGCGTTTGCGCAAAAGGCGGCGAACGGTAGCGATGCCGCAAAATCTACAAGCCGAAATCATCAAGTTCCCCCTCAATCCCAGCGACGATCCGGAGCGGATGATGGCGCAACGGCAGATCCTCGAGCTTGTCGAACGGGCGACCGATCGCCTTCCCGATGTCTACCGGACAGTATTCGTGGCGCGGGTGATCGAAGGTCTCAGCATAGACGAGACCGCCGAATTGCTTGATGTGCGGCCCGAAACCGTTAAGACCCGGCTGCACCGCGCCCGCGCCCTCGTGCGCAAGGCGCTGGCCGATCAGATCGGCCCGGTGCTGCTCGATGCCTTCCCCTTCGCCGGCCGCCGGTGTGAACGGCTGACCGCCGCGGTGATGCAGCGGCTTGGCTTTACAGACTGACTTTCCCGAATTCCCGGGAACGTTTGCTCCCTTCCGGCATCCAATCATCGTCAACTGAAAATGCCCGGAGCCAACCGCATCCGGCGAAGGAGAACGTCATGTTTATTCGATCGACCACCGCACTGGCCGCGCTTTTCCTGCTCAGCGCAGCGACGTCGGCGCAAGCCTCCGACAAGCCGAGCGACCCGCAGATCGCGCACATCGCCTACACAGCCGGCGTGCTTGACGTCGAGGCGGCCATGCAAGCACTGAAGAAATCGAAGAACAAGGAGATTCTCGATTTCGCCAAAGACATGGTGCGAGACCATGAAGCCGTGAACAAACAGGCGCTTGACCTGGTCAAGAAGCTCAACGTCACGCCAGAGGACAACGCCACCAGCAAGGCGCTAACCAAGGCGGCGGCCGAGGAACGGGCGAAGCTCGCCAAGCTCGACGGCACCGCGTTCGACAAGGCCTATGTCGACAACGAGGTTGCCTATCACAAGCAGGTCAACGGCGCGCTCGAAACTCTGCTGATCCCCTCGGCCGAGAATGCCAAACTGAAGAGCCTGCTGGAGACCGGCCTGAAGCTATTCCAGGGCCATGAACAGCATGCCGAACATGTCGCCGGCATGCTGAAATGAGAACAGCACCGACGGTGTCGAAACGGCATCTGTGGATTGCAATGGCGTTGAGTATTGCTGCCGCACCAGCCAAGGCCGAAACGATTGAGGTGACGATCGAGAAGCTTGTATTTTCGCCCGCAAGCATCGAGGCGCAGGTCGGCGATACGATAGAGTGGGTCAACAAGGACGTGTTCGCCCACACGGCGACCGTCAAAGGCGGCTGGGAGGTGGTTATCCCGCCGAAGACATCAGCGAGCATGGCCCTTCAGAAGGCGGAAGCGTTCGACTATTTCTGCCGCTTCCACCCCAACATGAAAGGCCATCTGACGGTGACGTCGCCCTAGCCGTGCCAGCGGGACCGCCCTGCGCGCGCAAGGGCGGTCGGGCGGCGTCAAGCCGCCTGGTAGCGAGGCGCCGGCTCGCCGGTCTGCGTCGCGGCGAACAGGGCGGTGGGGGCGGCGTCGTAGGTTTCCCACAGCGCGACGGTCTGGTCGAGGTCCGCCAGGATGCCCATGATCGGCGAACGAAACATGCTGTGCTGACGCCACTCGGAAAAGCGCGATACCAGCAGGCATATGTCGTGTGGGTCGAGGCCAACCGGCGCGTCGAGGCGACTTTGGGGGCGGCCGCGGCCGAAAAGCTGAGGAGCCTCGCCGACGATGTCGCCTCGCAGGACTTTCTCGACGCCTATGTTTCGAAGCCGGCGGGCAGCACCGAATCGTCGGAGCGTTAGAGCGCCGCGCATCCTCTGGGACGCGCCACGGACGGTCTGGTCTAGTCTTTCTACGACCAGCGACCGCCGCTCGAATGCAGGCGGACGACAATCTGTGCTAAAGTAACCCTATGAAAGCATGGCTGGAAGCGGCAAAGAGCCGGGCGCGCGACATCAAGCTCGATGTCGTCGCCTTGTGGTTCGCCGCACGCGATCCTCGGGTGCCCTGGTCCGCGAAACTCGTGGCGGGGATGGTGGCCGCCTATGCGCTTTCGCCAATCGACCTGATCCCGGATTTTATTCCGGTGCTCGGCTATGTCGACGACCTAGTCATAGTACCGCTCGGCGTAATCCTGGCCATAAGGCTTGTTCCGCCGTCGCTGATGGACGAGTTTCGAGCGCAGGCTGCCGCGCTCGAAACACGCCCGCAAAGCAGGACGGGAATGTTCTTCATCGTGGCACTCTGGCTGGCTTTGGCAGCTTTGCTGATCTGGGTTTTTTGGCCCACCCACGCCAAATAGCCCGATCAGGCTTTCTGAACGATCGAACGCCTTCAATACCTCCGGAACTACCGACGTCTGTTCAGCTGTTTGACGCCGGCTCCAGCGAGGTGACAATCCACTTGCGCTTCACTCGCCAGTAGCAACGCGCGTCCATGAACCGGAATAGCTCGGCTTGCGGCGTGCGATCCAGGCATCGAGCCCTTCGCGCAGATCGGCGGTCGGCGCCATGCGGGCGAACTGTTCGGCCTCAACCAGCAATCCTTCCGCGATGGACTGGTTGAGGCCGCGCGTCGCTGCGCTAAGGATACTGGCGACGGCCAGTTGTGAGTGCTGGGAAATACGCTGAGCGAGATCCAGTGCAACCGGTATCAGGTCGTCGTGTGGAACCACTTGGTTGACGAGGCCGAGTTCGAGTGCGCGTTGCGGCGAGAACGCCTCGCCGGTCAGCAGCAATTCGAGCGCCCGCTTGCGTCCAGCGAGCCTCGGCAGGCGCTGCGTGCCGCCGAAGGTCGGGGGCATGGCGAGAATGATTTCGGGCTTGGCGAATGAGGCGCGCTCGCTGGCGACGGCAAGTGGCACGGCCTCGGTGATTTCGCAGCCTCCACCAAAGGCAAGGCCGTTGACGGCGGCGATGACAGGTTTGCGGAACGCTTCCAGCCGCGCCGTCAATCGCTGCCCGCGCATGACGAAATCGCGCAAGGCGACATCGGCGCCAAGCGCCACGCTTGCTGAGAATTCGTGGATGTCGCCGCCCGCCGAGAACGCCCGCTCGCCTGCGCCGATGAGGATGACTGCCCGGATGGAGCCATCGATCTCGACGGCGTCGAGGATGGCCAGCAGGCGGTCGATCAAGGCGTAGTTCAGCGCGTTGAGTTTTTCAGGACGATTGAGGGTCAGCACGGCAACTCCGTCGCGAACCTCGCCTAGGACAAGTTCGGTCATTTGGCTTCCTTTCTCGTATACGGTGGCAGGAAAGGATCAGGCTTTCGATTGTTTGTATATTCACTAGTCGGTATACCTTTCCTATGCCGCAAGCGCCCAGCCCTACCCGCAAACGCATTGTCGACGCCGCGACGAAGCTCTTTTATTCCGAGGGGATTGGCCGCGTCAGCGTCGATGCCGTCGCCGAAAAGGCAGGCCTCACTAAGCGCACGCTTTACTATCATTTCAAGAGCAAGGACGACCTGATCGCTGCCTATCTCGATGGCCGCGACCAGCCGAACCTGAAGCAGATTGCGGGCTGGTTCGACGCCGCCGAAGGCGGTCCCGATCGCAAGGTCGAAGCGATCTTCACCAATCTGGCACGCGTGGCACGCCATCCCAAGTGGAAAGGATGCGGTTTCCTGCGAACGGCCGCGGAACTCGCCGCCACGCCCGGGCACCCGGCGATCAAGGTCGGGTCGCGACACAAGGCGAATTTCGAAAAATGGCTGGCCGGCGAACTGTCAGGCCGCGGCACCTTGGAGGCGCAGACCCTGGCGCGCGAAATCGTCCTTCTCATGGACGGCGCCTTCTCGATCATGCTGATCCACCGCAACCCCGACTATATCGAGGCGGCGGGGCATGCCGCCTCGACGCTTGTTCGGGCGAGATCCCAAAACAGCGTATGATGATCGGCTCGCAGTGCTGCCGCAACGATCCGTGCCGCCTAGAACCCGAGTGCCAGCCACGCCGTCCCGGCAAGCAGCGTAACCAGCGTCAGCAGCAGGCCGACCTTGAAAAAGGCGGCGAACGACAGTGGTGTGCCGGAGACCCGCGCGTACTCGGCGACGATCAGATTGGCGACTGAACCGAGCAGCGTGAAATTGCCGGCCAGCGTCGAGCTCATGGCGACGACCAGCCAGGCGCGCTCGGGGTCTTCCAAGCCGGGTATGAACGGCCGCAGCGCCAGCACGGCCGGAACATTGCTCATGATGTTTGACAGCACCGCGGTGAAGCCGGACAGCCGCCAGACGTCGTCCAGCCCGAGGCCTTTTGCCGAGGCTATGATGTCGGGCGTGAGCAGCGTCTTCTCGGCGCCGGCGACGACGATGAACAGGCCGGCGAACATGAACAGCAACGGCCCGTCGATCTCGCGGTAGATGCGCGCCGGCTTTATGGCACGGGTCACGAGAAGAATGGCCCCGCCGATGAGCGCCGCCTTGGCGACCGGAACGCCGGCAAAGAAGGCGATCGCCAGTCCGATGCAGACCACCACCGCCTTGAGTACCTGGCCCGGCAACATGCGGCCGCGATAGACTTCGGGGCTGAGTTCGGCCTTGCGCGCGAACTCGGCGCGATAGACGATGCGCACGATGACGACGACGGCGACGAGGCCGAACAGCGCGACCGGCGCCAGGGCCGCCGAAAAGGCCGGATAGGAAATCCCCGACAGCGCGCCGATGACCATATTCTGCGGGTTGCCGGTGATGGTGGCGACACTGCCGCAATTCGACGCCGTAGCGGTGGCGATCAGATAGGGGACAGGGTTTCGGTTGATGACGCGGGTGACGTGGACGACGATCGGCGCCATGACCAGGCAGATCGCGTCGTTGACCAGAAACGCCGACAGCACCCCGGTCAGCAGCGTCACCATCACAAGCAGCATGAACGGCGCATGCGCATGCTCGATGGCAATGGCGCCGAGCGCACGGAAGGCGCCCGAGACTTTCAAATGCGCCACGACGATCATCATGCCGAGCAACAGCGTGATCGTGTCGAAACTGATGGCGCGGTATGCGTCCTCCAGGCTGAGTGCGCCGATGGCGATCATCGCCGCACCGCCGAGCAGCGCGATGCCTGCCCGGTCGAGGCGCAAGCCGGGGGAACCTGCCGACGGCGACGCCGGCATAGGTCAGGATCAGGATCAGCAGTGCCGCCGCGCCCATCAAAGTCATTCGTGGAAAAGCCCCGTTCAGATCCGCCCTGCCCCAGGCCCTAAGGGCAGCCGGCGCAAGCTGTGATTCCTGCCGCCATACTCACCCGAACTCAATCCGATCGAGCGAGCCTTTTGGCAACATCAAAGATTGATGTGACGCGCGCGCCGTCGAACCATTGGCGCACATCGGCCAACAGACAATCACACGGGCAGAATATCTCGTAAAACGCCGGGTAGGGTTCCGTCAAAAGATGAAAGGTTTGGAAGACGCCCAAGCTCATCGAAATCGTGGGCTCTATCATGCCCTGAACACTCGGCTGACGCGGGGAACAAGCAGCCGATTGCGGAGTTGGAACGGCGGTAGAGGTTTGCCGGTATGAGACCCACTCCCGTGCTGCAGTACATTTATAGGATAATTGCTCGCGACGTTTTTCTCGTGCTTGCGCGTGACGCTCTTTGCGCGGCGTGGCCGCAATGACGCAGCGCGATCGTAACGCCACTTCACCACGGGAAGACAAGAAGGACGGCATAGGGCGAGCACTTGGACTCGGCCTTATCACCGGCGCCGCCGACGACGATTGCTCGGCGATCGGCACCTATGCAAGTGCCGGCGCGCGCTTTGGCCCGGACCTGCTTTGGACCGCTCCTGTAACGCTGCCGATGATGTACACGGTCGTGTATCTCTCGTCGAAGCTTGGACAGGTTTCGGGCCGCGGCCTCTTTCATGCGATCAAGGACTTCTATCCCCGATGGCTGCTCTGGGCTGTCCTGGTGGGCGTGCTGATCGGCAACACGATCGAAGCAGCCGCCGATCTCGGCGGCATGGCTGCATCCATCAACATCTTCCTTCCTGTTCCGATCCCCCTCATTGTGATTGTAGTCGCGGCCGCGATCTTTGCTCTCCAGCTTTGGGGCTCTTACACGCTCATACGCAACATCTTCCGCTGGCTCGCGCTGGCCCTGCTTGCCTATGTCGGCTCGGCCATCATGGCGAAGCCGGATGCGGCAGCCGTGCTGTGGGGAACCCTTGTTCCGAAGATCCAGTTCAGCCGCGAGTTCCTGTCCATTCTGGTGGCCATCATCGGCACCACCCTTTCAGCCTATCTCTACACCTGGCAGTCGAATGAGGAGGTGGAGGAAGAGATTGCCGAGGGGAGAACGACGCTGAGGAAGCGCAAGGGCGCCACGGACGGTGAACTGCGCCGCTCCCGCCGCGATATCCTGATCGGCATGATTTTTTCCAACCTCATCATGTACTTCATCATCCTGTCGACAGGGTCTACGCTCTATGAAGCCGGTGAGCACGACGTCGAGACCGCCGCTCAAGCAGCCGAAGCTCTCAAGCCGCTCGCTGGTGCAGCCGCCGGCGTACTGTTCGCTGCCGGCGTGATCGGGGTCGGGTTCCTTGCCGTTCCGGTCATGACGACAGGTGCCGCATACGATCTGGCGCAGGCGGTCGGGTGGGAGCACAGCCTTCATGCCAAGCCGCGTGAGGCGCCAAAGTTCTATATCGCGATCGGCGCCTTCACGCTGATTGCTGTTGGCCTGAATTTCCTGGGTTTCAACCCAATGAAGGCGCTCGTCTGGTCCGGTATCGTGCAGGGCTTTTCCACGCCGCCACTGCTTCTTCTCATCATGCTGATGACGAACAACCCGCGGATCATGGGAGACAAGGTCAACAGCCGGACAACCAACGCCCTGGGGTGGGCTACTACGATCGCAATCTTTTCCGCGTCTTTGGGGCTGGTGGCGACCTGGTTTATCTAGGTCACCATTACGCTCGCGCTCATGCCCGGCAATTCGAGCTCACTTTCAATGTGGGGTTGGCAATGAAGAAGTTGGTCTGCACATCTGCCACAGCTACCGCGCTCCCGGCGGCATGGCCAAGTGCGCGTGCTTCTGGAAGATCGCGATCTTGTCGGGATAGGTAATGCGGATCTCGCGTCCGCATCCCTCGCACTTGTAATGGGAAACGACCTGAAACCACCTGCCGTTCTTGATGACGGTGAAGTTGCACTGCGGGCATTGGAAAGTCAGGCCAACAGAGAATAGGCTGGGAGACAGGGACATTGCAGCACTTCTTGTCAGTCCGGCGGATCGACGACGAAGGATGCGGCAATCAAATCGTCGGCATCGATTCTACCCTTGCCGTCCTCCAGGACTGCTGCGACCTTTCGAAAGGTCTTCAGTTCGTTCTCGGTAATCCTGGCGCCGCGCATCCTCTCAGCGAGGTCAGCCACGCGTATTCGCAGCGCCTGCGACGCTCCAATCTCACGGTTCGACATGGTGATCACATTCCTCGTCGCTCGACTTCCCGCCGCACCTTTCGGCACGGCGGGTCCAGTCGCTTAGCTCATTCGATGACTTTGATGATCTTGCGCGTGCCCGGGTCAACCACAACGGTCCTGTTGTCGACCACCACGTAACGGTATTTTGTGTCGGGGACTTCATGAAGTTCGACGGTTTCGGGCAAGGTTGAGCCGATATTGAGTTCCACTCCAGGGATTTTCACCGACGCCAGGGGCTGCTTTTTGACATATTCCCTGATGACGGTCTCCTGTTCAGGCTCGATGATGACGTCCTGAGCGGCAACGGCGCCGATACCAGCGAGCAACAGAAGCCCCGCGGCTGCAGTAGAAAGACGCATACTCATAAGTGCCTCCTTTATGTGAGCTCTATTGCGCTGAACGGCATCGTCTTCGCGCCAGGCTCACCAAACCTCGGGCAGCCGCAAACGTTCCTTGGTTGGGCTTCGGTCTGATTCGAGACGGGACCTAAGTCTCACCTGTTTTCGCGTAATAGCCCGGACACCGCGCCACCCGGAACTGCGGCTGCTCGTAGCAGTTGCTAGCTGTGAGCTCACGAAGCCGATGGAGAATGGCGTCCACCAAGCCCGCTGGTTACTCGCCGCGGTCTTCGCCGTCTCCATCACGTTCCTGGCAAACGGTCGTTGGCCAGGGAATCGGCCGGACTTTGACGATTGGACCAAGAACGAACCGAGATCTGCGCAGCTACGTCCCTTCCTGCGCTGATAAGGACTACCCGCCATTCCTCAGTTTTGGCGAGTGGTCCACAATCACAGCTGACCAAGTCCGCCCGCGCGAGGCCTGTCCGGGAAGCCCCATCGCCCTTAACCGAACTGAAAACCAGCCCAGCAGCAAATAACCGTGGAACCTTTCAAAGCCGCATGCCTTGTCCGTGCTTCATGGAAGGAGGTGCGAAATGAGCCTTGATATAGGAAAAGTCGCCATAGCCTTGCTTGGCCTGCTTGCCTACAAGAACAGGGATAAGATCGGCGAGTTAATCGCCGGCAGGAACTCGACAGATGCCAAAAACGCTGGCTCCACCGGCGGGCTCGGCGACATCCTGGAGCGTCTCAAGAATGCGGGTGCGGGCGATCAAGTCGATTCTTGGGTTGGTACAGGATCGAATCGCCCCGTTCAGCGCGACCAAGTCGAGAAAGCGATCGACCCGCAAACGTTGAGCGATCTCGCCGAGCAAACCGGATTGTCCCGCGAGGAACTTCTCGACCGGCTCACAAGTGAACTGCCCGACGCAGTGGACAAGCTTACTCCCGACGGCCAGATGCCTGTGAGTAAAGGTCCAAATCTCCTCGACGAGGCACCTGGAGCTAGTCGCACTTAGCACCAAGCTGAAAAATGAAAGCCCGCGCCTCCGGGCGAGGACGCGGGCCGATCAGCGCATCGCCGATACTATGTCTCCGGGCTGGACACAGAAAATGCTGGCGATCCCGACAGGATTCGAACCTGTGACCATCGGCTTAGAAGGCCGGTGCTCTATCCAGCTGAGCTACGGGACCGCTGGCCGACGCCAAGGGCCGGCTAATTTATGCGCTGGGACGGCTGCCCGGCATTTGCCGGTCAATGCGTCCAGGGCGTCCTGCGGTCATAGCGGAAATTCTCCGCATAGGAAATCTGGCGGCGCTTGGATTCCTTCGGCTCCTCGACGCGATAGGCCAGCCCCTCTTTCTCCGCATAGGCCACCGCCTCTTCCCTTGTGTCGAAGGTGAGCCTGATCTGGCTCCGCATGTCACCTGACGTGGTGTAGCCCATCAGCGGATCGATTTTCTTGCGCATCTCGGGATCGAATTCCAGCACCCAGTGGCCGGTCTTGGCCTTGCCTGACTGCATCGCGGTTTTGGCTGGGCTGAAAATGCGCGCGGACATGAACACCTCGTTGCTACGTGCAAGCGGCACCGCCGCTGTATTCCCGTCATTACTGCGCAATGCTGCCGGCGGCAAGGCCGAGCCTGCCGTACCCCTTCACGGCGGGCCACCGACGATGATCGCGCGAGGTGACGGCCGTGGACAAGACGACCGAGATCGCGCCGGGCGTTTTCTTCCCGGCGGGGACGTTTTATCCGGGTTAACGGCAGCGTGCCGCTGGACAGCAACCTGGGTGCCTGAGGTGGCGCTGCCGCGAAACCGTTGCGCCGGCCGGCATTTCCGACTCCGCTCTCGACCCGGGCCTGCCGTTTGTTGCGTTTTCGTCTTTTAGGGGTTGCGCAGCCAAGCCCGTAACCCTATACGCCGCCAAGGACTCGGAGTGTAGCGCAGCCTGGTAGCGCATCTGGTTTGGGACCAGAGGGTCGGGAGTTCGAATCTCTCCACTCCGACCATCCATTCACCGGAAATCACCGGCCGTGCTGCCGGCGCACCTGCGCCGGACAGCATCTGCGACTGACGAAGCACCCAAGCGACCAACGGGCAGCCCGGACTTCCCGGGGTGCCCGCCTGAAGCTTGCGAAGCGTCAGCCCTGGATGAACGCCAGGAGATCCGGATTGATGATCTCCGGGTGGGTGGTGCACATGCCGTGCGGCAGGCCCTTGTAGACCTTGAGCGTGCCGTGCCTCACCAACTCGGCGGCAAGCAGGGCTGAGTCGGCAATCGGCACGATCTGGTCATCATCGCCGTGCATGATCAGGACGGGCACGTCGATCTTCGTCAGGTCTTCCGTGAAGTCGGTCTCGGAAAAAGCCTCGATGCAGTCGTAGTGGGCCTTGGCTCCGCCCATCATGCCCTGGCGCCACCAATTGTCGACGGCCCCTTGCGAAACCTTGGCGCCCTCGCGATTGAAGCCATAGAACGGGCCGGCCGGCACATCCCTGTAGAACTGGGCGCGGTTGGCGACCAAAGCGGCACGGAAGCCGTCGAAGACCTCGATCGGCAGGCCGCCGGGGTTGCTGTCGGTCTTGAGCATGATCGGCGGCACCGCGCCGATCAGCACCGCCTTGGCGACGCGTCCTTCGCCACCGTAGCGGGCCACGTAACGCGCCACCTCGCCGCCGCCGGTCGAATGGCCGATATGGACGGCGTTCTTGAGATCAAGATGCGCGACTAGAGCCGCGACGTCGGCGGCATAGGTGTCCATCTCGTTGCCGGTCGCGGTCTGTGTCGAGCGGCCGTGCCCGCGCCGGTCATGCGCGATGACGCGATAGCCCTTGTCGAGGAAGAACAGCATCTGGTTGTCCCAGTCGTCGGCGCTCAGAGGCCAGCCGTGATGGAACACGATTGGCTGGCCTGTGCCCCAATCCTTGTAGAAAATCTCGGTGCCGTCCTGGGTGGTGAATGTGCTCATCGTCGTGCTCCTTGCTGCAGTTGGCTGGCTTGGTGGGGGGAAGGTTCGTTCCTTCTGTGGACAAGCTATTGCAACGGAGTAATGGTGAGTATTGGCAAAACAGACATTGAACGTGGCAAAACTGACAGATGCATGCGGGGCGTGATCGGGTCGAAATCGGGCTTGTTGTGTATCCCGGCGTTCAGCAAGCGGCAGTTCTCGGTCTGACCGACCTGTTCCAGCTGGCCAACCGGCTGGCTGCCGACCGTTCGCCGGACGCGCTGAGGCTTCGCGTCAGCCATTGGCAGTGGCAGGAAGCGAGCCAAACCGTCATCCGCAGCTTCGACAGCGAGCCCGGCCCCGACAATGGACCTGCCATGGTCATCTTGCCTCCGACCCTGGGCGATCCGATCGCTCGCGAGGCGGCCGCGCCCTATGCCGACTGGCTCAGGGCCCGCCACGCTGCCGGCGCGACGCTCGGCTCGGTCTGCGCCGGCGCCTTCGTGCTTGCCGAGGCCGGTCTGCTGTCGGGTCGTGCGGCGACCACGCACTGGGCCTATCGCGACGCGCTGGCGATGCGCTTTCCCGACATCCTACTCGATGCCGACAAGCTGGTCATCGATGACGGCGACATCATCACCGCCGGCGGCTATATGGCCTGGACCGACCTTGGCCTGAAGCTCGTCGACCGGGTGCTTGGGCCGACCGTGATGATGGACACCGCCCGTTTCATGCTGGTCGACCCGCCGGGACGCGAGCAACGCTTCTACAGCCCCTTTGCACCCAAGCTGAACCATGGCGACGAGGCCATCCTCAAGGTGCAGCACTGGCTCCAGGCCAGAGGCGCTCGCGATGTAACGCTTGCCACCATGGCGGAGCATGCGGCCTTGGAGGAGCGGACTTTTTTGCGCCGCTTTCGCAACGCCACCGGCCTCAAGCCGACCGAGTATTGCCAGCACCTGCGCGTCGGCAAGGCGCGTGAGATGCTGCAAGCGACGACCCGATCCATCGACCAGATCGCCTGGGATGTCGGCTATGACGATCCCGGCTCCTTCCGCAAAGTGTTCGCCAGGGTAACCGGCCTGGCGCCGGGCGATTACCGCAGGCGCTTTGGCGCGGAACGAGCGGCGGTGGTGGGCGTAGGGAGCTGAGTTATCCCCTCGTTGAAGGCAAGCTCGCCGGGAAGAGAACCCCAACCGCCTCATCTCCCGGCGAGCCTACAACCTGATTTGATACGCATCAGGACCGGGGTTAGCCGGCAAGCTTGCATGTGCAAGAGAGATGCCAGTCAATGTTTCCCGAAATGGGACACCGACCGGAGCTTTTTCCTTCTCTCCTTGTAGTAGAAGGTGGCCGAGCGAAGCTCGGTCTAATGAGGGGTGTTCCAGCTTGGCGGACACCCTCGCCCAAATCGGGCGCACTGCGACAGGATCGCCAGCGCCTCATTTCTTCCAGCACCCCTCATCCGGCCGCTTCGCGTCCACCTTCTCCCACAAGGGGAGAAGGGAAGTTCTCCCACCGCCTAAATCTCGAACTCGCCCTGCCCCTCATCCATGGCGCTGACGGTTTCGGCGGCGAGCGCCCTTGTGATCGGCGTCTTGCGTTCCAGTGCCGTGCGGTCGAGCCGCTCGACCACGCGCATCGCGGTGGCCAGCGAGCGCTCGATGCGGCGCACCAGATATTGCACGACGTGCGGCTCGACTTCGACCTGGCGGTCGGCGAACAGTTTGGCGATGACACCGGCCAGCAAGAGATCGTCGGGCTCGTGGATCTCGACCATCGCCGCCGCCTTCAGCCGCGATGCGAGGTCGGGGAGCCTGACACCCCAGGCGGACGGAAAGCGCCGCGCGGTCAAGAGCAAGGTCGAGCCGGCCCCGCGCACCGCGTTGATCAGATGGAACAGCCCCTCTTCATCGACCGGACCGGCATCGACATCGTCGATCAGGGCCGGCCGCGCGCCGAGGCTCGCCATGCAGTCGCCGATCCGACCGGCGTCGACCTTCACTGCGCCGGCGCGGGCGCGCCAGATCGACGCCAGATGGGTTTTTCCACAGCCTGCGGGGCCAGCGAGCACGACCACCGGCGACGGCCAGTCCGGCCAGCGATCGACCAGCGCCACCGCCTGGCTGTTGGTGCCTGAGACGACGAGTTCGTCGCGCGAATAGCCGGTTCCGTGGCCGAGATCGAGCGGCAACTGGCGCGGCGGGTCGATCTTGTTGTCCGGCATCTGGCTCAACTGCGCGGCCCACCGCTCCCGCGGCGACGCGCCGGCAGCGGCGGCACAGGTTCGGTGCTGTGGCCCTTGTAGAGCGGCGACTCGAGATAGCGGGCGATGGCAAAGCGCACCAGGACGGCAACAGCGGCCGAGGCCGGCACGGCGATCAGCAGGCCGACGAAGCCGAACAGCGCGCCGAAGGCAAACAGCGAAAACATCAGCCACACCGGATGCAGGCCGACGCTTTTTCCCACCAGCCTCGGCTGCAGGATGTTGCCCTCGATGAACTGGCCAACGAAGAACACGCCGGCCACCGCCGCGACCATGGTCCAGTCCGGCCAGAACTGAACGAAGGCAACGCCGACAGCCAGCACCAGCCCGGTCAGCGAGCCGACATAGGGAATAAAGGAGATCAGCCCGGCGAACAGCCCGATGAGGATGCCGAAATTCAGGCCGGTCAGCGTCAGCCCGGTGGCGTACATGGCGCCCAGTACCAGGCACAGCGTGCCCTGGCCGCGCACAAAGCCGGCGGTGGCGGTGTTGATGTCGCTGGCGATCGCCCTGACGGTCTGAACATAGTCGCGCGGCACCCAGCTGTCGACGATCGTCACCATGCGATCCCAGTCGAGCAGCATGTAGAAGGCGACGACGGGCGTGACGACGAACAGGCTGACCACCGAGACCAGCGCCACGCCGGAACTCCAGATCGAGGTGAACACCGTGGTCAGTAGGCCGAAGCCGGAGGTCAGCAGCGAGTTCAACCCTTCGCGCAGGCCATTGGCGTCGACGCCGAATTGCTCTTCCAGCCATCTCGGATCGAAGCTGGTGATCAGGGACTGCAGCCGGGTCAGGTATTCCGGCAGCTTGCTGGCAAAATCGGCCATCTGCGAAGCCAGCACCGGAATGAGGATGACGAAGGCCAGCACCAGAACGACGATGAAGGCAAACAGGATGACAATCGTCGCCATCAGCCTGGACAGGCCGAGCCGCTGCAGCCGGTCGGCGACCGGGTCGAGGAAGTAGGCGAGCACCATGCCGGCGACGAACGGCAGCAGGATGCCGCTGAAGACATAGAGGAAGATCGCGAGGATGATGGCGCTGATCAGCCAGAAGCGGATTTGGCGCCGAAACACGCCAGACGCGGCCGCATCGGCAGCGGCAGCTTCGGCTGCCGCGTCGATGTTCTGGTCAGGTATCCGGTTTGGAGCCTTCGCCATAGCCGCTCATATGCCTCAGCCAAGCCACGAGATAGGCCGCGGCCGAAGCCACGGTCAAGACCCCGGACAGCAATATGAGCACCGGCCTGAGCGGATCGAGATCGATGGCGAGGGCCAGTTCGCCCAGCACCACCGCCGCCAGCCCGATCTGGACGGCGGTGTTGGCCTTCGACACGAACAGCGGCTTCATCTCGACCGGGTGGGTCATGACGGTAGACAGAACGACGGCACAGACGATCAGCGCATCGCGCGACACCATAGTGACGACCAGCCACAGCGGCAATTCACCGATGAAGCCCAGCACCACGAACACCGAGACCAGCAGCAATTTGTCGGCCATCGGATCGAGATAGGCGCCAAGCTGCGAAAACTGGTTGAAATGGCGGGCGATGAAGCCGTCGACGCCGTCGGAAATGCCGGCGATCAGGAAGCCGGCGAAAGCCCAGTCCCAGCGCCCCTGCAGCATGGCCAGCACCACGCCCGGCACCAGCACGAAACGCATGATCGTGATCATGTTGGGGATGGTCAAACGCATGTCCCGTCGCTTCTGTTTTGATGATACATGATAGAGATGGGAGGCTACGGCAAGTCAGAGCGACGCAGATGCTGCCAATCTTCACTCGTGGGGAGAGATTGGCTGTCTTCAAGGCCTTCGCCATCGCCAATGTTGGAGATTTGCCTGAGGCCCTCTGTCCACGATTTTGTGATGCCGAAAGTGCCTGAGCCAGCCGTTATCCTTGCGAGGCGCAGCCGTTCATGCGAAGAGCCCCGGAAAGCAGGAAAGAGTGATGAGCAAGCGCAAGAACGGGCTCACCTATGCCGAGGCGGGTGTCGACATCGATGCCGGCAACCTCATGGTCGAGAAGATCAAGCCGCTGGTGCGCGCGACGCGCCGGCCGGGCGCCGATGGCGAGATCGGCGGCTTCGGCGGCCTGTTCGACCTCAAGGCCGCCGGCTTCACCGACCCGGTGCTGGTCGCCGCCAATGACGGCGTCGGCACCAAGCTGAAGATCGCCATCGATGCCGGCAAGCACGACACGATCGGCATCGACCTCGTCGCCATGTGCGTCAACGACATCGTCGTGCAGGGCGCCGAGCCATTGTTCTTCCTCGACTATTTCGCCACGGGCAAGCTCGACCCCGACCAGGGTGCGGCGATCGTCGGCGGCATCGCCGAGGGCTGCCGGCAGGCCGGATGCGCGCTGATCGGCGGCGAGACGGCGGAAATGCCCGGCATGTATCACGGCAACGACTACGACCTCGCCGGCTTTGCCGTGGGCGCGGCCGAACGCGGCCAGTTGCTGCCGACCGACGACATCGTCGAGGGCGACGTGCTGTTGGGGCTGGCCTCGTCGGGCGTGCATTCAAACGGCTTTTCGCTGGTCCGCCGCATCGTCGCCACCAGCCGCCTTGCGTGGACCGATCCAGCGCCCTTCAACGATGAAGCCACGCTGGCCGAGGCGCTGCTCGAGCCGACCCGCATCTACGTCAAGTCGATCCTCAAGGCGATCCGCAACACGCATGGCATCAAGGCGCTGGCCCATATCACCGGCGGCGGTTTCCCGGAAAACATCCCGCGCGTCCTGCCGAAGGATTTTTCGGCCGAGCTCGACCTCGACGCCATCGAGGTGCCGGCGGTGTTCTCATGGCTGGCCAAGACCGGCGGCGTGGCGCCCGACGAGATGATGCGCACCTTCAACTGCGGCGTCGGCATGATCCTCGCCGTCGCCTCCGGCCAGGCGGCACAGGTCGCGGCCGTGCTGCAGGAGGCCGGCGAGAGCGTGACGCCGATCGGCCGCATCGTGCCGCGCCGCGACGCCGGCGTGATCTATCGGGGCGCGATCGGCCTATGAGCATGCGCAAACGCACGGTGGTGCTGATTTCGGGACGCGGCTCCAACATGACGGCGCTGATCGCCGCGGCCACCAATCCGGGCTATCCGGCCGAGATCGTCGGCGTCATTTCCGACCGGGCCAATGCCGCCGGTCTCGGCATCGCGGCGGCGCGCGGCATCGCCACCAAGGTGATTTCGCGGGCCGACTATACCAGCAAGGAAGCGCATGACGGGGCAATCGACGCCGCACTTGCCTCGTTCGGCGCCGAGATCGTGGCGCTGGCCGGTTATATGCGCATTCTCGGCGCGCGCTTCGTCGAGAAATGGCTGGGCCGGATGATCAACATCCACCCTGCCCTGCTGCCCGCCTTCAAGGGGCTGGATACGCATGCGCGCGCCTTGCGCGCGGGCATACGCATCCATGGCTGCACGGTGCATTTCGTGACGCTGGATATGGATGACGGCCCGATCATCGCCCAGGCTGCCGTGCCGGTGATGGTCGGCGACAATGAGGACATGCTCGCCGCACGCGTGCTGAAGGCCGAGCACCGGCTTTATCCGCTGGCGCTCGGGCTGGTCGCCGAAGGCAAGGCGCGGATGGAAGGCGGCCGCACCGTGCTTGCCCACTTCGCCGACGATGCCGACAACAGCACCTCCGTGATCATGGCGCCCGATCCGCTGCGCGAGGAGACCGACCTCGAGCATCTGGCGCGCATCACGCCCTGAGCAGGACAAGGCTGGCATGACGACAACGAAGCAACTCCTTCTTCTGCGTCACGCCAAGTCGAGCTGGGACGATCCTGACCTCATCGACTTCGACCGGCCGCTTTCCGGGCGCGGGCTGAAGGCCGCCCGGCTGGTCGGTCGCGAACTGGCCAGCCAGGGCTGGCTGCCCGATCTGGCGCTGGTGTCGCCGGCGCTGCGCAGCCGCGACACATGGCGGCTGGTTTCGGCGGAACTGCCCGCGAAAACGCCGGCCAAATTCGTCCAGGCGCTCTACGAGGCCAGTGCGGCAGACGTTCTCGCCAAGGTACGGCAGGCAAATGCGGCAACGAGCAGTCTCTTGGTGCTCGGCCATAATCCCGGCCTGGAGGAATTCGCGCGCCGACTTGCCGGCGCCGGGTCGGATGCCGCAGCACTCAAAAAGCTTGAAGAAAAATTCCCGACGGCAGCCCTCGCCCGCTTCGTTTTCGACGGTGACTGGGCGCGGCTGGCCCTCGGCGATGCGCGGCTGACACACTGCGTTTGGCCGAAGGATCTGCGCTAAACGAGGGCTGTGACTTGATATGCAAAAGCAAGAACGGCGGGCCAAGCCCGCCGCTCTTTGCGTTCCGCAGCTTGAGGATTTAGCGGCCCCAGTTGCCCCGGCCGGACTGAGGCACGACCGGTTCAGTCGTGCCGGGCTGGGTCGTCGCGTTGGTATTGACGGTATTGTGCTCCGCCGTAAACGGCTTGCGAATCGAGCCCGTGAACGTGCTGTCGATATTTCCAACAGCCGCATTGCCAACAGGCGCGGCCGACTGGTTGACGCCGTCCGAACCATAGTGGTCGCTGCCGGCAAAGGCGCTGCCTGTGGCAATGAGGATGGCGGCAGCGGTAAGAGCAATCTTGGTCATTTCAGGTACTCCAGTACTTTCATACTTTCAGTGTTGTTGTCCGTCTCGTGGCGTGCCTTGGGAGGATTTCGCGTCGCTCGGACCACACCGAGGTGGGTTGGCCATGCAGCGGTTTCCAATCACAAAGATGTTCCGGCTACGCCCTGAACCGGGTGCTTGAAATCCGCCAAAGGCTTCCTTCGCCACAATCTTTGACTTTCTTCTCAATGCGTTAGCCGAATATTTCTGCCGCGTGGCCCGGCCGTTTGCTGAGCCGACGTTCACTTGGTCTTGCACAATGCGTCAACAAGAACGAACCGATCGGTTCGATTTCCTGCACAGCTGAATCGCAGATCTACCGGTTTTGCGCTGCCGCCCTAGACGTGCACGTCGCCAAAGGAGAGTTCGCCGTCGTCGCTGGCGGTCAGGAACGCCGTGACCAGCAGACCGGCATAGAAGGCGGCGACCAGCACGACGATGACCAGGCCGGGAATGGGCCCCAGAGCAGCGCCGGCAACCGCCTCGCGCACCGAACTGACGAAGTCGATGCGGACACCTTCGGTTAGAAGACTGGGGGTCGACAGTTTCAGGATCCAGGCTAACAGCAGGATCAGCAGCATGTGGATGTAGTTTCGACGCAGACGGCGCGCCAACGCCGCTCGTTGCGAAATGAGGAATTTTGGAGTGCGCAGACTTTCGCCGACGACCAACAGCCAATCAGACGCGAAGTCCGGCTGCGGCGAGAATATCTGCGCGAAATAGTGCCGTTCGAACTGGCGCACGCGGGCCCGGTAAACGTCGAAGAAGCGATATCGCCGCGCTTCTATCCACAGCAGCAACAGGACAAGCAGCATGGCAAAAAGCAGTACGCCGTGATGCGCGCTGGCCGTCGAAAGCGAGATGGACAACATTGCCGCGACGACCGTTATCGCCCAATTGCTCGTCCGGTCCAGGCGGTCGCGCCACCCCGTCATGCGCAGAATCTCGGCGCGATGAAAATGCGCCATCGTGGTCACGAGTTCGCCGGGCGAAAGCGTCCTTCCAACGGGGGCCGGCGCTGCCAACGCTTCTGCCATCACCATGTCTCCACCGCCACGCAAAAACGGCTGGTTGGGCATATCGTTCCGACGCTTCACTTTGCCGGGCGCAGCCACACCTTGTTGTCGTGGAACGCCGCACCGCCATAGGGCGCCGGCGCGTCGGCGCCGGTCAGGACGTTGATGCCCTCGCCGCGCTCGTGGGCGCTGTTGGGCCAGATGCCTTCGGCCACCACGACACCGCGCTTGAGGCCGTCGAACAATCTTGCGTGCAGCACAACTTCGCCGCGCGCATTGCCGATCTCGACGCGGTCGCCATTGGCCAGCCCATAGGCTGCCGCATCGTCCGGATGCAAAAGCAGTTCCGGCCGGCCCTCCTTGGCCTTCGACACCGGCGTCTCGGAAAAGGTCGAGTTGAGGAAATTGCGCGCCGGCGAGGTGGCCAGCCGGAACGGATGCGCAGCATCCGCCACCTCGATCAGATCGACGTGGTCGGGAAATTCCGGCAGGCTTGCCACCGGCCCGAACAGGCCCATGCTTTTCGGCGGCCGGTTGGGCGCCGCCTGCCCGGTCCAGTCGGCGCGAAAGCGGAATTTTCCGTCCGCGTGGCCGAAGCCGTCGATAAAATGCGACGCTTCGAAAGCCGGCTGCAAATCGAGCCACTTTTGTTCCTTGAGGCTCGAAAAGCTGCCCAGCCCGCGCTTGCCCAAAATGATGTCGATATGCTGCTGCTCGGTCATGCCGAAGCCAGGCCTGTCGCCAACACCGAGCCTTTTGCCGAGTTCCTCGATGACGAAATGGTTGCTGCGCGGCCCTTCCGGCGGGTCGATCAGCTTCGGCCCGAGCGTGATGTGCTGATTGCCGCCGCCCTTGTAGACGTCGTCATGCTCTAAAAACATCGTCGCCGGCAGCACGACATCTCCGAGTTTTGCGGTGTCGGTCATGAACTGTTCGTGCACGCAGGAAAACAGGTCGTCGCGCAGAAAACCCTGCTTCACCAGCCGCTGCTCCGGCGCGACATTGACCGGATTGGTGTTCTGGATCAGCAGCGCCGTCACCGGCGGGCCGCCATAGAGCGCATCCTCAGCGCCGGTCAGCACCGGGCCGATGCGCGAATGATCGAGGTGGCGGACCGCCGGGTCGCGCATCCGCGTGCCTTCCAGCAGTTCCTGGTTCAGCTTGAAGATGCCCGAATTGGAATGGAAGGCGCCGCCGCCCTCATATTGCCAGCAGCCGGTGACCGCGGCGATCGAGGCGGCGGCATGCATGTTGACCGAGCCGTTGCGCTGCCGCGAAAAACCGTAGCCGAGGCGGAAATAGGTTTTCTTGGTCGTGCCGACGAGACGGGCGAAGGCCTCGATCTCATCGACGGAAAGCCCGGTGATATCAGCCGCCCATTGCGGCGTCCTCGTCTGAAGATGCGCTTCCAGACCGTGTGGATCGTCGGTGTATTTTGCCAAATAGGCGCGGTCGGCCATGCCGTCACGGAACAGCACATGCATCACCGCGCAGGCCAGCGCACCGTCGGTGCCGGGCTTCAGCACCAGGCCGAGATCGGCCTGCTTCATCGTCGCGTTCTCGTAGACGTCGATGACGACGATCTTGGCGCCGCGCTCCTTGCGCGCCTTTATCGCGTGGGTCATGACGTTGACCTGGGTGACCACGGCATTGGTGCCCCAGACCACCACGCAGTCGGACTTGGCCATCTCGCGCGGGTCGGGACCGCGCAGCGCGCCGGCCCCCATCATCCAGCCGGTCCAGGCCAGATTGGTGCAGATCGAACCGAAGAAACCTGAGTACCTCTTCGCGTGGCGCAGCCGCTCGATGCCGTCGCGCTGCACCAGCCCCATCGTGCCGGCATAGTAATAGGGCCAGACCGTCTCCGAGCCGTATCTTGCCTCGGCCGCGATGAATTTTTCGGCGACCAGGTCGAGTGCGGCCTCCCAGCTCGCGCCCTTCCAAAGGCCCTCACCCTTGGCGCCCGCCCGGATCAGCGGCTTCAGCAAGCGGTCGGGATGATGGACGCGGTCGGCATAACGGGCGACCTTGGCGCAGATGACGCCAGCCGTGTAGCTGTTGGCCTTGGCGCCATGGACGCGGCCGATGCGCTTGCTGTCAAGCAGCTCGACCTCGAGCGCGCAGGTCGACGGGCAATCATGCGGACAGGCCGAATGGCCGATCCTGAGCTTGGCGTATTGATTCATGGGGCGAGATTAGCGGGTTCCGGACACCGCGTGTAGGGCCAGATCGCGCCTTCCCTTCTCCCCTTGCGGGAGAAGGTGGATCGGCGCGCAGCGCCGAGACGGATGAGGGGTGTTGGACGGAATACGGCGATGCCCAGCTGGAGCACCCCTCATCCGACCGCTTCGCGGCCACCTTCTCCCACAAGGAGGGCTTTGCACAGAATCGGATTGGTGATTCCGTGGGCAAGGAAGAGAGGGAGATGA
>NZ_JBVVQV010000040.1:0-16159 GCF_055811235.1 Mesorhizobium sp. WSM4810
ATTGGCAGGACCATGAACGGCAGCATCACATGTATCATGGCGACGATCACCGCGCTTTCGGTATAGATCATCCTGAGTGGTTGTTCGATGATGCCGTTTCCAATGAGGATGTCGTTGAGGACGCCCCTTCGCTGCAACAGAATGATCCAGGCATAGGAGCGCACAAGAACCGAGGTCCATAATGGGATCAGAACGCAAGCCGCAATCCAGAGGGTGAGCTTGCCGCCCGCCCGCGCCATGGCGAAAGCCACCGGATATCCAAGGACGAAGGCACCGACCGTCGTCGCAAATGCGATCCAGAGCGTACGCAGCAGAACCTTCAGATAAAGCGGTTCGATGAACATGCGGATATAATTGTCGAGGGTGAAGCCTGGGTCGAACAGGCTGCCGACCAGCATGCGGCCAACCGGGTAAAGGAAGCTAAAGAATAAAAGCAGACAAAGGGGCAGCAGCAGCACAGCCGTTAAGAGCGGGGGATATCTGCCGCCGGTTCCAGTAACCGAGAAGAGACGCCCAAAACGTGGCGCGGGGGCGGAACTAACGGGAGACTCGTCGACACTGCTCATTGACCGTCGCCCTTGCCTGAAAACAGGTGAATGGAATCGGCCTGGAACAGGATGTCGACCTCATCACCGCGCGCGAATGCCGACAGCTCTCGGCTTGCCGATGCCTGGATATGCAGTGGAGGGCCGCTGCGTCCATCGATGTTAACCAGAAGAATCTGGTGGGTGCCGAGATAGATCGAGGTGTCCACTGTGCCGGGAACAGCATCTGGGACGCCGGATCCACGCGCGGCGAGAGAGATGTTCTCCGGCCGGATGGCAGCCTGCAGCGACAGTCCGGGAGAAAGGTCCAGGGCGTGGCCGTTGAGCGAGCGCGTCACGCTCAGCGTCGAGGTGTCGGTGACCCTGATTTGGTGGACGGCCTTCTTGGCTCCCAGATATTCGACCGGCAGGAAGTTCATCTTGCCGATGAAATCTGCGACGAATGGAGAGGCGGGCTCGCTATAAAGGCTTGCGGGGCTGCCGATCTGCGCGACCTGGCCCTCGTTCATGACCGCAATGCGGTCCGACATGGTCAGTGCTTCCTCCTGATCGTGGGTCACATAGATCACGGTAACCCCGAGACGCTGCTGGAGGGACTTGATCTCAATCTGCAACTGCTCGCGGAGTTTCTTGTCGAGCGCGCCGAGGGGCTCGTCCATCAGAAGCACGGGGGGCTCAAAAACAAGCGCCCGCGCGAGGGCAACTCGCTGCTGCTGGCCGCCAGACAATTGAGTGGGCGCCCTGCTGCCGTAGGCGTCGAGATGGACCATGGCGAGCGCTTCGCTGACCCGTCGGGTGATCTCGGCCTTGTCGATCCTCCGCATGCGCAGGGGAAAAGCGACGTTGTCGTACACCGACATGTGGGGGAACAGGGCATATTTCTGGAAGACCATGCCCACATTGCGCTTGTTTGGAGCGACGAATGTCAGGTCCCTCGGTCCAATCTTTATGAGACCCGCAGTCGGCAGCTCAAAACCCGCGATCATCATCAAGAGGGTCGTTTTGCCGGACCCCGAGGGCCCTAGGAGCGAGAGAAACTCTCCCGCCTTCACATCGACGGACACATCCTCGACCGCAGTGACCGATCCATAGCGTTTCGCGATTTTGCGGACGGTGACACTTTCACCCTTCATTGCGTTTCCCACTCTGGTTTGTTGCTTAAACTCGCAACGGGCCGACGTCCACTAAGGTTCACGCCGAGCCTATCCGAACGGTCTCTGCCGCTTATGCGTTAAGTTAGACACAGAGAAGTCGAGCGCAAGCCCGCGCTGTTATGACCTGACCCTATCGGTTATGACCGGAGAGTGTTGGTCGGCGCCTAATTACCGTGCGGAGCGGGCCGAGCCTTGTTTGTCCCGCAATCCGAGAGTTCTGGTTAGCGTCGACGCGAGGCCCGCGGAACTGCCGAACTGTCTTGCATTTTTTGTTCCGCTGAGGTCGCAAAAAAGGCTGCAAGCGTGGCGCGAAGACTGCGTTGCTTAAATCTCCGTAATCAGCTGTTTCCCGCTCGAACCATGGGCCGCCGATCCCTCCACGGTCTAGCCTCTTCCAGATCTCGTGCGACACGGACCAGCGTGGCCTCGTCGCCAAAGCGGCCGACGATCTGAAGGCCGATTGGCAGCCCGTCGGCACTTTGTGCCAACGGCAAGGATACGGCAGGTTGTCCGGTGATATTGAATATGGGCAGGTGACATCCCTTATAGCCTTTTTGCGTCCACTCTTCTGCGGAGATCGTCGGGTGCATAAGACTGTAAATGCTGCCATGCTGATGGGCCACGATCGGCTGCGTGGGGGTCAGCAGCAGGTCGAAGGCACGGATTGCCTCAGCCACCTGGAACCGCATTCGCCGGAAGCCTTCATCTACCTCATTCCAAATCGATAGAGGCTGATTCCGGCCCCGTTCATAAAATTTGAGAGTGACCGGCTCCAAAGTATCCGCGCTGATAGTGCGGCCCATGGCCCGCGCCCACACTTCGAGCGAACTCGCGCCGAGATCTGAAGAGAGGAGAATTGTCCTAATGAACTTTTCGAAATCAAACGGCGGCCCGATCTCCGTCACTTGGTGACCCATTTCCTCCAGAAGTGAGGCGGTCGAGTCGACCGCTTGCAGGACTTCCGGCTCAAGATCGAGCTCCCCCCACGTGGTCCTCGCGACCCCGACCCGCAGAGTGCCGGTGGGCTGGGAAAGCTCCTCTACATAGGGACGATTTGGCTGGACAATGACAAACGGATCGCCTGGATGAGAACCGGAAAACACGTCCAGCGCGGCGGCCATATCGCGCACGGTCCGGCAGAGTACAAATGATCGAGAAAGGCCGAATCCATCATCCTGCTGGTTCGGGCCGCCGGAAATGCGCCCACGGGACGGGTTAAGCCCCACGAGACCGCACCAAGCCGCAGGCCCCCGAGTCGATCCGCCACCGTCGCCGGCATGTGCAATCGGAACGATGCCGGCGGACACCGCCGCAGCGGCTCCTCCGGACGAGCCCCCCGCGGTGCGTTCCAGATTCCATGGATTGCGGGTGATGCCATGGAGAATGGTTTCCGTCGCTCCGGATAATCCGAACTCCGGTGTTGTTGTTCTTCCAAGTGTCCGGAGTCCGGCGGCCTGGGCGCGGCAGAAAAAGAAGCTGTCCGTATTCGGACGATGGCCTTTGAACAGACGGCTTCCTTTTTCCTGGAGACGACCAGCTTCAGTAGCTCCTATGTCCTTGCGAAGAAATGGCACGCCGTTGAAAACTACGGAGTTCGCGCCGGCAACGGACTCGGCATCGTCGTAGAACTCGATGACAGCGTTGATGCTCGGATTGACCTCGTCGTTGGCCTGGCGGGCTAAGCGCGTCAGTTCTACAGGAGTTACTTCGCCGGCATTCACGAGAGACGCCAGACCGGTTGCATCGTATTGTACGTATTCACTGAGTTTCATTTCAATGATCCTGATGTGCTCCGCCGGTGGCGAAGGGCACAAGGTAAATCACGGCAGGCCGAAGGGGGTCTCGAACTGGCCACCTATGACCTGTCCGTTCGAAAACCATATCCGGTAGGAAAGCTGCTGCGACTGAGAGACAACCCCCTGTCAGCAGGCGGTGTCGATATTACCCGCTAATCCAATTCGCCCAGCGCTCAAGCACCTTTTCACGGTTGCCGATGAGCCAATCGGGATCCATGCTGACCATCTTCGCTCGGTTGTCCGCTGCGGTAACCAGTGTTGAGGCGAACTCAGGATCGAGAAGCGCCGCAGCGTTCTTGTTAGGCACCGCATAGAACATCTTCTTTATGAATGCTGCGTGGGCTTCCGGGCGCGTGTACATGAAATTAAGCAGCGCCTTGGCGGCCAATGGATTTGGCCCCCCCTTTGTTACGCTGTAGATCTGTGATCCGTAGATGCCTCCATCCCAGGTGAAGCGAATTGGTACGCCTTCTTCTTGCAAGCGAGAAGCGCGTCCGTTCCACATCGCAGAGGCAACTACTTCCTCATTTCGGAACATTTGCTGGCTCTGGTCCCCGCTGGTCCACCAGACAGCTACGTGTGGTTTGATTTCGTTAAGCTTCTTGAACGCGCGATCAAGGTCCAATGGAAAGAGCTTATCACGTGGTACACCATCTGCTAGCAACGCAAAGGTGAGAACATACCAGGGTGCGCCGTAGTTGGGGAGCGCACGCGGTCCGGGAAATGCCTTGACGTCCCAAAACTCCGCCCAGTTCGATGGCCCGCCTTTGGGGAATGCCCGCTCATCGTATGTCAGGGCGGTGCCGCCCTGGTCCCACGCTACAGCGACTCCCCCCACACAAGACCCTTCGACCCCATCAGCGCCGACGTTCGGCAAATCTTGGCAGTTCTCACCAAGGTCTTCAAAATGCGGCTTAAAGTCGGGTGACAACGCCAGTTCGCGATCAAGGTAAAGAATGTCCCACTCCATCTTGTTCAACCGGATCATTGCTTTGAAGCGAGCGTCAGCGTCGGAGCCTGAGCCATCGACCGCAACAACTCTTATCCCGGTTTCCTTCGAAAAAGGCTGGAAGAACAGCTCGTCCATCACCTTTCCGAAGGTGCCGGATCCCGAGGCAATTACCACATGATCTTGATCGGCGGCCTTGGCGGCCTCCACAAGTGAGGCAGGGGACTGTGAGTATGCGAATCGCGGCACGAGCGAACTCGTTGCGGCGGCCGCGCTCATCCTTAATAGGCTGCGTCTACTGATCATCGAAACCTCCCTATCGACGTGGATTTTGTGTGCCGAACGTTAGCCTAGCAAAGCCCGTGGGCAATACCCGAGTTGTTATGCCCGGTCATTGATCGTTATGAACCGACCCCTCGACGTTCAGCTTGTCGCGATCAATGGACGAGGCCTCGTACGCAAATCCTGTTATTGCGGCTATCGCGGGATAACCTTAACCTCAACGCGAGGCCGCCGGAACTGCCCGAATGTTTTGTATGTTTCAACAAGCTCGAGAAATGGCGGCGCGTCACAACGCGCTACGACAGGACCACCCAGTCCTATCTCGGCTTCGTTGCCATCGCCGCCGTCAAGCTCTGGCTATCCTTTGTCCACGGGCCCACCAATGCATCCCTAATTGCATGTATCGCCGCCATCGCCTCCAGGCTCATAGCAGACGCTTGCAAATCGATCTCACGAGCCGATTCCACTCCGGGGGTCATCTCTTTCAGTTTCCATGCATCCGGCCAATAAGATACTTTCACCGCTGCAAAATCGCCCTCGGGGTCGATGTAGAGGTGCTGGCCACCATGTCCGAGGCACCATATGGCGCGCCGCTCCGCATCCTCAATCCAGAATGTGTTGTGATAGGCGCCTTGCGGAAGGTCGTCTGTGCTGCCCTGGAAAACCTGGAATAGATGGTCGCTGGCCGTTCGCGTCTCCTGGATCCATTCACCTGGAATGATCTGTCTTCCGTTTATTATCCCGCCGCGCAGGTGCAACAGCGCAAACCGGGCATAGTCACGAAGGGTAGCATTCAAGCCACCATCCGTGCAGGCAAAACCGCGTCGGTCTACGGTGATATAAGCGTCTTCCTCCGCCCCCATCGGCGCCCACAATTCGCTGCTGAAGAGTTCCGGGATTGTCTTTCCGGTTACCCGCTGCATGACAAAGCCTAGCACGTTGTTCTCGGGCGAGCGGTAGTCGAATCGTGCGCCATGCGGAGCCTCCTGCTCCGTCAGCCTCAGGATGGCCTCCCACGTGTTCTTCGGACAGTGGGGGTATTGAGCAGCTTCCAGCGACCACCATCCCGAAGCCAGCTGGAACATGTGCGCGTGGGTGTTAGGTTCGTTGTAGGGTCCCTGGATCCTCACACCCGCCGTCATATCCAGCACATGCTGCACCTTAGCGCCGCGATAGGCAGTCTCCTCAAGCTCCGGCAGATACTGTGTCACCAGATTATCCGGATTGATGAGCCCCTTGTGGACGAGAATGCCGACCAAGGTCCCCGTGAAGGACTTCGATACCGACATTGCCAGGTGCGGAGTATGCGGCTGCAGGCCGTTCATGTACTTTTCGGCTACGACCTCGCCCCGGTGCAGAACCAGGAATCCATCGGTGTAGCTGCGGTCCAGAAACTCGCCGATGGTGGAACGCCGACCGTTAGCCTCGAACTCGATGCCATCAACGTCCACGAGACGCTGCGGAAGCGGCAGAACGGGTCCTGGTCCGCGCCAGATCGTGGCGGTCGGCATCCACTCACGAACACGCTGAAAAGTCCAGCGGTTGTATGGCGAAACATCCCACCGCGTCGGAATCATAGGCCCGCCAGGCCTCATTGGATTGGGCTGCCAATCGAGGGTGGTACTATCAGGGTTTCCTCCTCCGATCTGGATCATGCCAGCAGCTCGTGCTACCATCGCCGTCTAGCCGCTAATCCAAGCCGTCCAGCGTTCAATAACTTTTTGCCTGTTTTCTGCCACCCAAGCCGCATCCGGCTTCACCATTTTGGACCAGTTCTGCGGCGCAGTTGGCAGGTTCGACGCCACCTCGGCGTCCAGGAAATCGCCGGTATGCTTAATAGGCACCGAGTAGTTCAACCGCTTGGCGAATTCCGCGGCTGCCTTCGGACTCGAATAGAAGTAGTTCAGCAATGCCATCGCGGCAATCTTATGCGGCGCACCCTTAGTGATGCCGAGTGCATCTGCGTCGAGCATGGCGCCGTTCCACACAAAGGAGATCGGGAAGCCTTCTTTGCGAAGGCTCGCGACACGTCCATTCCACACCATTGTTGCAACCACTTCCTTTGTCCGCAACAGTTGTTGTGCTTGGTCGCCGCTGGTCCACCAAACAGCGATGTGCGGCCTGAGTTCGTCGAGCTTCTTGAACGCGCGGTCGACGTCGAGCGGATAGACGTCCTTTGGCGCGACGCCGTCCGCGATCAATGCGGCGCTCAGCACCAACCAAGAGCTGCCGAAATTCGGCAGGGCCCGGGGCCCGGGGAACTTTTTGACATCCCAGAATTCGGCCCAATCCTTTATCCCACCATTCGGAAAAGCTTCTTCGTCGTAGGCTATGCCGTTGCCCGTCGCGGCCCAGAGAACCGCCCTTCCTAAGCACGACCCGTCGATCCCGTCGGACAACACATTGGGCAGTTTCGAGCAGTCGCCTAGATCTTCGACATAGTTCGAGAACGCCGGCGAGTGCACGCTGTCGGAGGTTGTCGCGATGACGTCCCATTCCATAGTCTTTGCTTCGCTCATAGCGCGCACCTTTGCTGCAACCTCAGAAATACCGCCGTTGCGGACAAGGACAGTCTCGATTCCGGTCTCCTTGGTGAAGGGATCGAAGAACAACTCCCTGAGCGTGTCGAAATAGACCCCAGTGCCGGCAGTGGCGACCACACTCATCTGTCCCGCTGCCTTGGCTGCCGCAACGAGATCGCTAGTGGAGGCGGCCGTCGCCCATGAGGGCCAGAGACCAGATGTTGATGACATGAGGGCGAAGCCCGCGGCGCCTTTCAGAAGATGACGTCTGTTTGTCATGAGATAATTCCCCTTTTTATATGACTCGAGCCTAGATTGAGGCAAGAGACGCTTATCGGTTAAGTCGGTTAAGTTAGATTCGTTATGATCCGGGCTCAATTGTTATGAACCGACGCAACAGGTATTCTTCTAAGCGCGCAGGTTCGCATACGCTCTTCCGTGGAACCAAACAGCCGGTGCCGTCTCGATCAGATTCAGCGATTCAGCCTTTCGTCGACGAAACTATATTTTGCACATGGAAGCGGTCGGGCCCAACCCAGATGCAAGCATCTGGCCATACCTCAATGCGCGATCCTCCGCGGATCTAGACCGGACAAGACTGCGTGCCGCCGCCGTTCTCCGCTTGTTAAGCGTGTCATCATTGGATCCCGCGGTTAGGCACCTGTCGGCGGTAGTGGCCGCCGGCCTCCTCCAGAATCGATCTTTGATGGCGGTGTTGACCAAACTGCAATGTCCTGCACGGCACTCCGAATCTCGTGACGCTTTTCTTCGCCGAGAAAGACCTCGCATGTTCCCCGTCGAACAGGACATGGCTCGCCAAGCTTTTGGGTGTTGATGAACCGTGTCGGGGTTCGGAAACTGCTCGCTGTGGCCACGGTTTAGCAGCATTACCGCAAATCGCGCATTTGGTGGGCTCGTCCCGAGCCCGATAGCGATTGCCGCTATGATCGACGGCTACTGGGAGACGCGGGTCGCCACGCTCGAGCTGCGTATCCGAAGCTCAGGAAGGGCTTACTTCGCCGGCTTCCTCAAACCGCGCCGCATGGCCGAGAAGGCACTAACCACCGTCAGGAAGCCTATGTGCAAGTCATCTCGACACGCTCGGTTGACGACCTGGTCAAGGTCATAGGGATGAGCGGCATCTCCAGGAGCCGCGCCGCAATCCGCCTTAGGATACGATTACCCGCAGTAGCGACGCCATAATTCATTCTTGCCGCTCATAAGTCAAAGCCACTCTCTCCGCCCAGCCAATCACATAAGATCTCGGTCTGGATAGGCTGCAACGGAGAGACATTATGACGAAGCGAATTGTAGTGGGCCGACTGTTCCATGAGTCCCACTGCTACGCGCGACCGACGAATGCGGAAAGTGTCGCCGTCGTGCGCGGTACAAGACTCATCGACGACGCCCGGGGAAATGGGTCGACGCTCGGAGGTATCATCGACGCGCTGAGTGAGCGGGACGACGTCGAGATACTTCCTGTTTCTGACGCGATGATGGTGCCCGGCGGTCTTATCGGCCATCACTTCTATCTCCAGGAACGGCGTTTCTGGGAGAAAGAGGTTGCCCGCTTAAAGCCTGACGCCCTCATCATCGACTGCCACGGAGCCATGGGAACAACCGCGCTAGAGGACGCAGAAGGTGATTTCCTCACCCGTCTGCGTGCCATTGTAGGAGACGACGTCGTAATCGGTATCGGACTTGACCTCCACGCTAACGTCACACCAGCAATGCTGACTGCCGCGGACATCTGTATTGCTTGCAAGAGAAACCCGCACGACGACTTCCACGAGACCGGAAGGCGTGTCGTCGAACTGGTGATGGAGGTCCTGGCAGGTCGGCTGGATCCCGTCTACACCCTAGCGAAGGCGCGCATGATCGCGCCGGGGAAGCTTGAAACGCACCTAGGTCCCCTCAAGGATATGCATGAACGGGCTCGCGCGCTGGAGCGTTCGACCCCGGCAGTGGTCGACATCAGTCTGTACAACGCCTACCGCTTCGGAGATTTCACAGATATGGGCCAGGCCGCGATCCTGCTGAGCAACGGTCCGTATGCGCAAGCGGGGGATATCGTGCTGGACTATGCACGAGAATTCTGGTCGCGCCGCGAAGAGTTCAAGGACGAACTCCTGACCATCGACGAGGCACTTGATGAAATCGCCAGGCGTCGCGATACCCTGCCCAGGGCACTTGCCGATCTCGGTGACCGGACCCTCGCCGGTGCACCCGGCGACAGTACTTCGGTCCTTCAGGCCGCCTTGAAGCATCCCCGCCCGTTGAAGGGAGCGATGACGGTCAACGACCCGGAAACAGTCGCGGCGGCGCACCAAGCCGGAGTCGGGGCAGCCCTCAAGATGCGTCTAGGCGGGAAACTTACTCCGGATTTTAATCCTTTCGAGGTCGAGGGTTTAGTAAAAGTCGTGAACCACGACGATGTCCGGCTAATCGGTCCCAACCTCGCGGGCGAATCCGCGGGAATGGGGCTCACTGCGCTCTTGGAGATCGAGGGTCGATTCCAAGTCATCGTCACGTCCGGCCCCGGCTTCATCAGCGATCCGAATATATTCGAATCGCACGGAGTCAGGATCAAGGACCAAGACTTCATTGTCATGAAATCGCAATACGCTTTCAATATCAATTTTGAAGGACTTGCCAAACCGCTGTATGTAGCCACCCCCGGTCTGGCCTATTATTCGCCAGGCGTATTCAAGAAAAGCCGGGCACGCGTTTGGCCCGATATGGATGTCGGGGCGGACCCGCTTATTACCCCGCAGGTCTTCTCCCGCAGGCATGTGATCAATGCTTCTGGTCGTTAAAAACAGGTTCTAATGGGCCAACATCACGGCAGCGTCGGAGTCTTCCGCGACGCTCTGCAAATCCAATGAAGTGAGAAGAGGAACAATGAAAAGAAAGGTAATCATTACTTGCGCCGTTACGGGGAGCTCGGAATACGGCAAGAATAGCAAATATGTTCCGGTTACACCAAAGCAGATTGCGGATGAGGCGGTAGCAGCCGCGCGTGCTGGGGCGGCCTCCGTGCACATCCACGTTCGCGATCCTGAGAGCGGCGCGCCTTCGATGGAATACGAGCACTACCGCGAAGTCGTGGAGCGCATCCGCGGAAGCGGCGTGGACATGCTGATTAACCTCACGGCCGGCGTGGGCGCCCGTTACGATCCGGCTGTCGAAGAAAATGCTCCCCCGTTACGGGAGGTCATGTCACCCTTAGCCCGCACCATACATGTGACGAAGCTGCGGCCGGACATCTGCACACTCGACGTCGCGACAATGAACTTTGGGCCGAACGCCATCGTGAACACGCCGACGCACCTCAAGGCCATGTCCCGGATCATCCAGGATGCCGGTACGAAACCCGAACTGGAGGTATTCGATCTCGGTCAGATTGAACTTGCATTGCGGCTCTTGGCCGAGGGGCATCTGCCGAAACCGCCCTTCTTTCAGTTCTGCCTCGGAATACCGGGTGGGGCGCCGGCCGCGCCAGAAGTCATGCTTCTGATGCGCTCGATGCTGCCTGCCGGAACTGTGTGGTCCGCCTTCGGTATTTCGCGATCCGAAATGCCCATGGTCGCGCAATCGGTCATTCTGGGCGGGCACTGCCGCGTCGGCCTCGAAGATAATCTCTACATGGCCCATGGGGAACTTGCGAAAGGCAACGCGCCGCTTGTCGAACGGGCCGTGACCATCGTGGAGTCTCTGGGCGAGGAAGCGGCGACGCCGGCGGATGCGCGCAAGATCCTTTCTCTACCTCAAGAGTAGGAGCACTATGCATTACGCAGCGAAGTGATCCACGGTATTTGCCCTACATCCTTCTGCTGCTGCTTTGGGCTCCTCATTTGTGGCGCTTCCGCAGCTTGCGCGGTGGCTGCGGCAGACCGCGGCCTTCGGGAGGTACCGTTCCTGAGGAAACATCTGCGGAACGTCCCGCAATCTTTCAGAGATAGGAGGAAAATTCGTGGCCCTTTACACTCTTGACGGTGTTACGCCTCGCGTGCCGATGGGCTTTTGTTGGCTAGCCCACACCGCCGTCATCATCGGTAACGTCGATCTGGGTGAGGAATCCAGCGTTTGGTTCGGCGCTGTCCTTCGCGGGGATAACGAGTCGATTGTGATCGGCCCGCGAACCAATATTCAGGAGCATGCTGTACTGCATACCGATCCTGGCTTTCCGCTCACCATCGGGGCCGACTGCACGATTGGTCATGGCGCCATCGTTCACGGATGTTCGATCGGTGACAATACTCTCGTGGGGATGGGTGCAACGATCCTCAATGGCGCGAAGATAGGAAACAACTGCCTGATCGGTGCCAACGCTCTGATAACTGAGGGAAAGGAAATTCCTAACGATTCCTTGGTGGTAGGGGCGCCCGCGAAAGTCGTCCGGCAGCTTGACAAGGCCGCACAGGCAAAGCTGACCAAATCCGCCGCGAACTATATCGCGAATGCACGCCGCTTCGCTGCAGGTTTTGCTGCTCAGTCCTAAATTGGCGGCAGGCTAGGTTTCCAAGGGACTAGTCGCCTCGCTTGAGATGCGGTGGTTTCGACTGACCTCGCCGGATTCGTAGCGTCTGGCGTGAGGTCGAGATAGGCGGCGGCTGGAGGATCCGTGAAAGCGGGACGCATCGTCGTAGGTCGATGCGACCGAAAGCGCGATTACGGTGCCCAAGCCAGGAACCGTCATGACAAGCGGGCCATCGCATTCCGCTTCGCGGCAGCACGAACCTGCGCTCGAGAACCTGAACGAGGTCGGGAAGAAGTTCAGGAACAGCGGCACCGGAGAGGCGCGTGATCGCCCTGCTGCCGCCAATCCCTCAATGCGCCGATAGCCAAAGAGCTTTCGTACAGTGGCCCCAGACGCGGCGTGATCCGGGTCGAGCACGGCAAGGGCGGCAAGGACCGCACGGTGATGCTATCGGCGCAGCTTCTGCGCATCCTGCGGGTCTACTGGCGGCTGGCGAAGCCGCAGGGCTGGCTAATTCCGGGCCGGGATGCAAATCGACCCATTGACGTTCAGGTATTGTACTCGGCCTGCCGCTCGGCGCGTGCGGCCGCCGGCATCGACAAGCGCGTGACGGTCCACACGCTCAGGCACAGCTTCGCCAGGCATTTGCTGGAGAACGGCACCGACATCCGCATCATCGAGGTGCTGCTTGGTCACAACAATCTGTCCTCGACGGCGCGCTACACCAAGGTCTCGAACGGCCTCATCCGGCGTACGACAAGCCCGCTCGACCGGTTGAACATCGAAGTCGTGCCGTCAGGCTGATCGGTTCCGCCCATGTCGGCGAGACTGGAGGTGGCGGATATCTTCCGCCGCCATGGCGAGGCGTATCGGCAGGCTCATGACGGTCATCTCGGACGCGTCGAGCGCCGCACGATGAGCGCCATCGAACTGTGCCGGACCGCCGAACTGGGCGGCCATGTCGAGGGCTGCCGGTCCTGCGGGGCGATCCGCGTGGCCTACAATTCCTGTCGCAACCGGCATTGCCCCAAGTGCCAAGGAAAGACCTGCCGGGAATGGCTCGCCCCGCGGCAGGACGAGCTTCTGCCGGTTCCCTACTTCCACGTGGTGTTCACGCTGCCGGCCGAGATCGCCGCAATCGCCTTCCAGAACAAGGCGGCGATGTACGCGGTCCTGTTCAAGGCAGCCGCCGAGACGCTGCGCATGATCGCCGCAGATCCCAGACATCTCGGCGCCGGGATCGGTCTCATCGCGGTGCTGCACAGCTGGGGCCAGAACCTCACCTATCATCCCCACCTCCATTGCATCGTGCCGGGCGGCGGCATCTCCCTCGATGGAGGGCGTTGGGTCGCCTGCCGGCCGGGTTCTTCCTGCCCGTGCGCGTGCTGTCGCGCCTGTTCCGCCGTCTCTTTCTGGAGGAACTCCGAGCAGCCTATGAGGGTCGGCTGGTCTTCTTCGGCGGTCTCGCCTACCTGGGAAAGCCTGATGCCTTTGTCTGCTTGCTCGCCGAGGCCGTCGCCGTCAATGGGTTGTCTACGCCAAGCCGCCCTTCGGCGGGCCGAAGCAGGTGCTGGCCCATCTGGGCCGCTACACCCATCGCGTCGCCATCGCCAATTCCCGACTGATCAGCACGGCCGACGATCGGGTCGCGTTCCGCTGTGCGGGACTATCGCCATCGCGGCAAGACGAAGATCATGACGCTCGACGCGCACGAGTTCATCCGTCGCTTTCTCCTGCACACACTGCCCGACGGTTTCCATCGCATCCGCCACTACGGCTTCCTCGCCAACGGTAATCGCGCCGCCAAGCTCGACCTGTGCCACAGGCTGCTGGCCGGTTCGCAGCAGAACGAGCTCGAACCGGATGCCGAAAGCGCCGCTGTCGCCGCCGAGCGCCTTGCTATGGCGCATCGCTGCCCTAGCTGCGGAGAGCCAATGATCACGCTCGCCATCTGGCGGTGCGGCCAGGCGCCGCCGCGCCCCTTCTGGAGCGACACCTCATGACCACGCCGGGTGCGTCCACATCACCCGGTACGGTACCCGTCGCCATGCGCGCCGGGACCCCGATCCTTGTCCCGCCACACAAAGCCGCAAGCAGCCAGCCCGGCGATAGAAGGCACTGCAGCCTATCCGACGGCTCGCACACCACAGTCCGCCTTCCACCGTGCAATCCTTCGCTATGGCCGCATCGTGAACGCTCTTAATCAGCATGGCGAAGACGATCCCGACCGCTCCTCCAGGCTACAATCCCCATAGCGCCAGATGCCCGCGGCTTCGTTCAATCCGGCTTGCAATGAGGTCCGACAAGCAGTCCGCCCGCTCTGTCGAGCATGCGGACCTCACAGAAGCCTCCAGATTCCCAAAGAAGAGTGTTTGTGATTCAAGATGCTGGCTGGATGGAGGCCAGCATCTGATGACGCGAGCCCTTTCAAACGATCTTCGTGAGCGTGTTGTTGAGGCAGTTGGCGCGGGCGAGAATACCGTGCGGTGGCATTGCGCTTTGGCGTTGCAGGTTCCTCTGTGGTGAAGTGGTCGCATCGTTACCGTGCCACCGGCTCAGTGGCGCCGGGCAAGATGGGGGGACACCGCAAGCGCGTTCTGGAACCCCATCGGGCTTTCATTGTGGAGCGGATCAATCAGACCTCTGAACTGACGCTGCATCGGCTAAAGGACGAGTTGGATGCGCGCGGGATCAAGGTCTCGCACAATACGGTCTGGATGTTCTTGAGGCGCGAGGGCCTGAGCTTAAAAAAAACGCTGTTCGCCCTTGAGCAGGCACGCGCCGATAAGCCCGCAGGTGTCAGCGATGGGGATCTGGCAGACCGGCCTCGATCCGCAATGCCTGGTCTTCATCGATGAGAGTGTGCTGCAGAGGCACGGAAGGAGTTCAGTATGAGCTAACCCCGTAACGTGAAGCTGCGTGAATGATGGAGGACGGCCCTCCGGGATCGCCTTTCAGGGGCAGGTCCCAAACCAGTCCGAGCTGCTGCGGTAAAGAGCCGTGGTAGTGAGCGTCGGATGAAACGTTCGGGCGAGACCCGAGCAGGTGCATGTCCAAAAGACGAAAGAAAGTGAACCCTCCGAGGACGTGTCGTTATGAACGTAAGTGTCGTCGAAACCAGGACCGTTTCGTCATCCTGGGACAAGTCCGCCAGACGCCTGATGACCGGGCGGGCGGCGACCGGCGTAGAGGGGGCGTGAGTTGGACATAGGCTTTCACGCGGAACTGCAGGAACCAGGCTCCTGATGCAAAGGGAGAAGCTCAAGCGGAGCAAACCGCAAGGCGAGAGTACCGATGCAGGAGACTGGGGCGGACCGCCCCGTATGAGCGTCGAGGACCCTGTAATGGGGTCAGAGCAAAGGGGGCGGATCAGGCCGTCGTATTGTTTGGAACAACTGGAAACAGGATGACTTCGGAAAGTACGACAGACAAGCCGTTTCGAATAGAGAGACGTCAAGTGTACGAAGCTTACAAAGCGGTCAAAGCCAACCATGGCGCAGCCGGGGTGGACGGGCAGACCCTGGAGATGTTCGAAAAGGACCTTGCAGGAAACCTCTACAAGGTCTGGAATCGGATGTCCTCAGGGACGTACTTCCCACCGCCGGTTCGCGCTGTCTCCATTCCGAAGAAGACTGGGGGCGAAAGGGTTTTGGGTGTACCCACCGTCAGCGATCGGATCGCGCAGATGGTGGTCAAGCAGATGATTGAGCCGGATTTGGATTCCCTCTTTCTTCCAGACTCCTACGGCTACAGGCCGGGAAAATCGGCTCTGGATGCCGTGGGAGTGACGCGGCAGCGGTGCTGGAAGTATGACTGGGTTCTGGAATTCGACATCAAAGGGCTGTTTGACAATCTTCCGCACGATCTCCTGCTGAAGGCGGTCAGGAAACACGTCGCATGCAAGTGGGCTCTGCTCTACATCGAAAGATGGCTGGCAGCGCCGATGGAGAAGAACGGAGAAGTAGTCGAGCGCACACGAGGTACCCCGCAAGGGGGCGTTGTCAGCCCGATCTTGTCGAATCTCTTCATGCACTATGCATTTGATCTGTGGATGACGCGGACACACCCTGACCTGCCATGGTGTCGATATGCGGACGATGGCCTTGTGCATTGCCGGAATGAGCAGCAGGCAGAAGCCCTCAAGGCGGAGCTTGGTGCTCGACTGGTAGCATGCGGGCTCCAAATGCATCCGACAAAGACCAAGATCGTCTATTGCAAAGACCAAAGGCGCAGAGGGAATACCCAAATGTCGTGTTCGACTTCCTCGGGCATCAGTTCCGACCGCGACGCGTGGCGAACACACAGCGAGATGAGTTCTTCTGTGGCTACACGCCTGCGGCCAGCCCAACGGCAATGAAGTCGATGCGAGCCACGATCAAAAGCTTGAACATCCCGCGGCAAACGCCGGGGACGCTGGCTGAAATTGCCCAA